>NZ_BAAGGY010000029.1:0-36988 GCF_054658635.1 Agathobaculum sp. TL06 | reverse complement strand
TGATGCGGTGCAGGTACATCCAGCGGATAGTGAGCCATTTTTTTGTCCATATTTATTACCTCCAATAGATCACGGCGCGGTTTGCGCCTTTTGTTAGAGGATACCCCGGTCATCGTATGCCGGCCTGTGTCTCCGGCGTCGCGACTGGCGGACAGTACCTTACAAGGGGAACAGGGGGAAAACGCTTACAGGGCCGCGATGACTTCGATCTCGACCAGGGCGTCCTTCGGCAGGCGCGCCACCTCGACCGCCGAACGGGCGGGGTAACCGCCTTCACCGAAGAAGGTGGCGTATACCTCGTTCATGGCCCCGAAGTTGTTCATGTCGCTCAGGAACACCGTGGTCTTAATCACGCGATCCATCCCGACGCCGGCTTCCGCAAGTATCGCCTTGACGTTGGTCAGAGACTGCCTCGTCTGCTCTGCGATCCCTTCCGGAAAGCTGCCTGTAGACGGGTCGATCGGCAGCTGGCCCGATGTGATCACCAGCCCATCCACCGCTACCGCCTGTGCATACGGACCGATCGCCGCCGGCGCCCGCTCCGTATTAATCTCCTTTTTCATCCTTCACCCTCCTCCGTCGTTTTTCTGAGATTATTTTATTATGAGGAGAATTATTTGTCAAGGCATTTTTGTTTATTTTGTATACTTGTATACATCTATACTCGCTTATTTGTTTCTATTTTACATAAGCATTGGCAAACATTTATAATAACTTTTTATTTTTATTGTGATTATTTCTTTGAATCTTCTTTGACAATCCGTGTGAAAATACGGTATAATAAGAATAATAATACCGCATTCCTGTCTTTCATTATCAGAAACGAGGTGAGCGTATGGCGAATCCCTTATTGCAGCACTACATCAAACTGACCGAGTTTCTTGGGCAAGCTCTCGGCCCTGACTATGAGGTTGCACTGCATGACCTGACCGATAAAAACCGTTCGATCATCGCGATTGCCAACAACCATGTAAGCGGTCGGGAGATCGGCGCGCCGCTGACCAATGTTGCGCTCAAGATCCTGATGGACAAAAGCTATGAAACGCAGGATTACCGGCTGCATTATCCGGGCGTTTCCGCCGCCGGCAAAACGCTGCGCTCCTCCACGCTGTTTATCAAGCAGCACGGCAAGCTGATCGGGATGCTCTGCATCAACTTTGACGACAGCCGCTACCAGTCCGTCAGCGAGGACATCCTGCGGCTCTGCCATCCCGACAATTTTATCGAAACCAACTTCCAGACCGAGGAAACGCCGGCGAACGCCGTGCGCAGCATCCCCCCCACCACGGAAAGCTTCCACAACTCGATCGGCGCTGTAGCGGGCGACGCTGTCGGCCGCGAGCTGCTCCGCCTCGGCGTAACGGCCGACCGGCTGACGCCCGACGAGCGCGTGCAGATCATCGGCGCGCTGGAAGCGGGCGGCATTTTCCTGCTCAAAGGCGCGGTCAAGGATGTTGCCGACGCCCTGCACTGCTCGCAGGCCAGCGTTTACCGCTACCTGTCGCAGATCAAAAAAGAGGATTCCACGCAGGAAGTGGAAGAGTAAAAAAGCAAGTGAAAAAATGAGCGCGGGGCGCTCATTTTTTCACTGTTTGAACGGAGGTTTCCCTTATTATGCTGATTCAATTGACCGCGGCTGACGTGCCTGATTTTACCCTTGCCTGCTCCTATGAGCATGTGTTCGGTTCCCGCGCGCTGACCGCGCTCCGCGCCTACGGGTTAGGCGACGCAAACGCACGGTTTTTCCTGTGCCGGAAAGGGCGGGAGCCCGCGGCCGCCCTGTACTTAGCCAACGGCGTGCTCAGCATCTCGTCCGACGAGCGCGCCGACCCGCTTCCCATCGCCGAGCTGGCAAAACGGGAAAACGTGCGCGAGATCGACACCAACTGGCCCCAGTGCGCGGCGCTGCAAAAGCTGCTCGGCGGCGCGACCGAAAGCTCCTATTATATGGTGTACCGCGGCCTTCCGCTGGAGCAAAACACGGAGGGCTTTGTCCACGGGGATTTCCAAACCGTGTTCGACATCCTGCAGCGCAGCCACGAATATTACCAGACCCATCTGTCGTTTGATACCTGGTCGGCGGACCTGCAGCGTAAGATCACCTGCGGCCTGGCCGAGCTTTACCAGCTTGAGCTTGACGGGGAGGCGGTCGGCACGGGCTGCATCATATCCGAGGACGACGAGTGCGGCGTACTGGGCGCGATCGCCGTGGTACCCGAACACCGACACAAGGGGCTGGGCGGCCGCATCAGCCGTTTTCTGGTGCAGCGCATTCAGCAGAAAGGCAAAACGCCGCGCCTGATCGCCGGCTACGACCAGGTCGCGGAGCTGTATTGCGAGATCGGCTTCGCGCCGTGCGGACGGTGGGGCGAGCTTTACCCCTAACCCGACACGGCGCACCTGATAATTCTTTTGAGAAAGGTCTTGATTTTATGCAGTTTATTGATTTGCGCAGCGATACGGTCACACAGCCCACCCAGGCCATGCGGGACGCGATGTGCCGCGCGGTCGTGGGCGACGATGTGTTTGAGGATGACCCGACCGTAAAGGAGCTGGAAGCCTATGCCGCCCAGCGGCTCGGCAAGGAGGCGGCGCTGTTCGTCACCTCCGGCATGCAGGGCAATACCTGCGCGCTGCTCGCGCACACCCGCCGCGGCGACTGCGTCGTGATTGCGCCGACCGCGCATATCGCCGCGCACGAGGCCGGCTCTTACGGCCAGCTCGCCGGAGTCTCCCTCCGCTTTCCGCAAAGCGTGAACGGCGTGATGGACCCTGCATCCGTGCGCGCCTGCCTGACGGATGACAGCGATGTACAGGTCGCACCGGCCGGCCTGGTCGTCATGGAAAACGCCCATTCCACCGGCTCGGTGCTGCCGCTTGACAACATGCGCGCCGTGTTCGAGATTGCGCACGCGCAGGGCGTCCCCGTCCATCTGGACGGCGCGCGCGTGTTCAACGCGGCGGCCGCGCTCGGCGTCGCGGACGTTCGGGAGCTGACGCAGTACTGCGATACCATCATGTGCTGTCTGTCCAAGGGCCTGTGCGCGCCGGTCGGCTCGATACTCGCCGGCCCGAAGGATGTGATCTGGCGCGCCCGCCGCGCCCGCCGCATCCTGGGCGGCGGCCTGCGCCAGGTCGGTTTCCTTGCGGCGGCCGGCATGGTCGCCCTGCGCGATATGACCGGACGCCTGTCAGAGGACCACGAAAACGCCAAATATCTGGGCGAATTGCTGGACGCGGTGGACGGCGTCCATGTGTTCGCTGAGCGCACCCAGATCGATATGGTCTTTTTCACCACGGACTGGGACGCGGAAAAGGCCGCGCGGTATCCTGCCTGGATGCACAGCCGCGGCATCAAGGTGACCGGCTGCATGGACGGCGAATACCGCATGGTCTGCCACCACGATATCACGCGCGCCGCCTGCCAAACCGCCGCCGAAGCCGTGCGCGCCTTCGCCGCGGAGGGATGATATGATCCGGAATTACGTCCGCCGCCTGCTCTGGCTTGCGCTCGGCATGCTGGTCAGCGCGGTCGGCATCGTGATGATGCTGCAGGCAAACATCGGCCTCGAACCGTGGAGCGTGCTGCAGCAGGGCATGGCGCAGAGCTTCGGCATCACCTACGGCACGGCCTCGGTCATCGTGGGCGCGGCCGCGATCGGCGTTGCCATCCTGTTCGGCGAGAGCTTCGGGTTCGGCACGGTCATCAATATTGTTTTGTGCGCTGTGTTTATCGACACGCTGTTGTGGCTCGGCTGGGTCCCGCAGATGTCCGGCACGCTCTCCGGCGTCCTGATGCTGCTCGCCGGCCTGGAGCTTCTGGTGCTCGGCACCTGGATGTACATGAAAAGCGCGCTCGGCGCCGGCCCGCGCGACGCCCTGATGGTCGCGCTGGCGCGGCGGACCGGCCGCTCGGTCGGCCTGTGCCGCATATCCGTCGAGCTCCTCGTCATCCTGACCGGTTATTTTCTCGGCGGGCAGGTGGGTATCGGCACGGTCATTTCCGCACTCGGCCTCGGTTCGCTGTTCAACCTGAATTTCCACCTGCTCGGCTTCCACGCCGCGGAGCTGCATCAGGAAAACATCGCGGAGACCCTCCGGTTCCTCCGGCAGCAAAAAAAATAAAAAAGGAAGCCTTAGGGAGGCACTCATAAGACAGTATTAGAAATGTTTTCGGGAAACGGCATAGCTTGCGAGCTATGCCGTTTCTCCATTTTGCAGGTCATTCAGTAAAGACGCGGGGAGTATTCCCACAAGGTCATAGGAAATGTCAATCTGTTGTTCCCTATACCCCTTTGACTTGTCCGGTGCGTGAACGTACACCGCCTTTACCATGTCATTTAAGACGGCGGGCGTTAATTCGTCCAAGTCAAGATATTTCCGTACTTTGCTGATGAACCTATCAATGTTCTCTGTTTGTTCTTCCTGTTCGTTAATTTCTTCGTTCAATCGCAACAGCTTTTCCCGCAGTTCTTCCTGCTCCTGCTCGTAATCGCCGGAGAGCATTTGAAATCTGCTGTCAGATAGTTTCCCGCCCACGTTGTCCTCGTAAATACGCTTGAATAATCGGTCAAGTTCCTCTATTCGGCGTTCCGCTTGCGTCAGTTGCCGCCGCTTTGCCGCCAGTTCCTTTTTCGCTTCGGCTTTCTGTTTCGCACCCATAGCTTTTCGGAATTGTTCTTCGTGGTTAGCGACACAGGCAATCGTCAATCTCATGTGAGCAAGTACGCCCTGTTCCAAGACAACGGCGCGGATAAAATGAGTAGAGCAAACCTCTTTCCCCTTGAGCCTTGAAGTAGAGCAGACAAAATGGTCTTGCCTTGCTTCAAAATTCTTGCTTGTGCAATAATACAGCTTTTCGCCGCAATCGGCACAGCGCACAATGCCGGAGAACATATTCGTCTTTCCTGTTCTTGTCGGGCGGCGTTTGTTCTTCCGCAATTCCTGCACCCGCGCCCATGTGTCAGCGTCAATGATTGCCTCGTGGGTATTCTCAAACACAAGCCACTTTTCCTCTGGATTGTAACAGGTTTTCTTGCTTTTGTAGGACTGCTTATAAGTCTTGAAATTTACCGTATGCCCTTGATATTCTGGACGCTCCAAAATGTCAGCTATGGTATCGCCCGTCCAGTTATAGGGATTGTCCGGCGATGTGTTCCTCGTTGCCCTGCCTGTCTGCTGAAAATGGATTGTCGGCGTTATGACTTTATCCTCTTTCAGAATACGGGCAATCTGCGATGGTCCGTAACCGTCCAGACAAAGGGCAAATATCCGCTTAACTACTTCGGCGGCTTCTCCGTCCACAATCCACCGTTTTCTGTTATCAGGGTCTTTCATGTAACCATAGGGCGGGTTTGTGCAGAGGTATTCTCCTGCTTCTCCTTTTGACTTCATCACAGCGCGGATTTTTTTGCTTGTGTCTTTTGCGTACCACTCGTTAATGATGTTCAAAAAGGGGGTAAAGTCGCTGTCCTGCTGGTTTGCGCTGTCTATGCCGTTATTGATAGCGATAAACCGCACGCCCTTTTCCACGAACAGGACTTCGGTGTAAAAGCCCACTTTCAGATAGTCGCGCCCAAGACGCGACATATCTTTGACAATCAGCGTCGCCACTTCCCCGTTTTCAATCCGTTCCAGAAGTTCGCTCCAACTCGGACGGTTGAAGTTCGTTCCAGAATATCCGTCGTCCACGAAAAACGCAGTATTTGAGAAATGATTTTCTTTTGCGTATTTACTTAAAATTGCCTTTTGATTAACAATGCTGTTGCTGTCGCCCTGTAATTCGTCGTCGCGTGATAAGCGGCAATAGAGAGCGGTAATTTTGTCAGACTGCCTTAACATAGTTTCTGCTCCTTTCATCGGCGGGCAGTCTGCCATACAGGATTGTATGTACTCATTTTATCGGCTCCCGTCCTTTTTATCAACTTCTTTCTGTAAATTTTCCTGTTCCATAAGACGTAAGACTTTACTCGGCAATGACTTCTTCCCGTCATAGCTGCCCGTAAAGCGGTAGAGCGTTTTCCCCGATTTTATAACGACTTCACGCTTTGGAAGTTCTTGATACAGGGGATTTTTCACGACGATTTGACCGTCTTTGATAATTCGTTTCCTTTCCATTCCTTTCCCGTCCTTTCGTAGTTTGATAGAAGAAAAGTTTCTCAGCAAGCATAGGAAAGGGGTACCCTTTCCGTAAAATCGTCCGTTTTCTGTCTGCCGACAGCGGGCGATTTTTGCTTGTTAGGAAGTTTCCCAAACCCTCTTGATTTTCCTCTCACTACCTACAACACCGCACAAGGCGATTGTGCCAAAGTTTGAGCGAAAATTTTTCAAAAAGTTTCTTCACTTATAAAGACAGTGGATTTTCCAAAATGCCAAATGTGAAACAGAAAACCTGCTATTGACACAAAGTTTTTTCTATGCTATTCTTTATACAGACCAACGGTTTGTATGGAGGTGGAACATGGCAAGAAACAAGTATCCAGAGGAAACGGTGAAACTAATTGTGGAAGTTGCCACTCGATTATTCACAGAAAAAGGTTATGACGCTACCTCATTGCAGGACATTATCAATGAAACGAAGCTTTCCAAAGGCGCAATCTATCATCATTTTGCGTCAAAGGAAGAAATATTTGAAGCGATAATCAGCCGTATTGGGGAAGAAAATACGATAGAACTTGCAAAGGTAAGAGATAATGATTCTTTGAATGGACTTGAAAAATTAAGGTGTATTTTCAAAGCGGCGCTGTTTAATTCTAATCAAAGTCTAATGTTGACCGTTACGCCTTGCTTGTTAGACAATCCCCGTTTTTTGGCAATGCAAATCAAACAGCTTTATCAAATAGTCGCTCCAAAGTTTATTCAGCCGATTTTGCAACAGGGAATAGAGGACGGAACAATTCAAACCGATAATCCTCGCGAATTAGCAGAAGCGATTATGGTTTTATCAAATGTGTGGCTTAATCCACTTGTCAATTTAGCTGATGAAGATAGTATGCGTAACCGTTGCACTACCTTTAACGAATTATTGCGCGGTATGGGTATTTTTGCATTGTTAGATGATGAAATGATAGACGGTTACATCAACTTTTGCAGACACAACAAAGCATAAAATAAACTGCTCCAAAGAGAGCAGCTTATTTTAACAATATTACAAACCGACGGTCGGTTTATTGTTCGAAAGGAGGACTATTTTATGAAACAGAACACGAAACTTTTTCGGCGGGATTTTACGTTGGTCGTTATAGGGCAAATCATTTCTTTACTTGGTAACGCAATACTTCGTTTCGCTTTACCACTTTATCTGCTAAGGGAAACCGGTTCTGAAACGCTTTTTGGTATTGTTACCGCCTGTTCTTTTGCCCCTATGGTTATCTTGTCAATGGTCGGCGGTGTGTTGGCAGACCGCATCAATAAACGAAATATCATGGTGGTATTGGATTTTTGCACAGCAATATTGATTGCCATTTTCTATTTTTCATTAGGGAATGTGCCGACAATCCCTCTGTTTATTGTTGTCTTAATGCTACTGTATGGAATTTCCGGCACTTACCAACCGGCAGTACAGGCGAGTATTCCACTACTTGTAACTACGGATAAACTTATGACAGGTAATACCGTAATCAATCAAGTAAATACATTATCCGGCTTGTTAGGTCCTGTTCTTGGCGGCATTATGTTTGGAGTGTGGGGTATTTATCCGATTTTGATTTTGAGCATTGTATGTTTTACCGTATCTGCTGTTATGGAAATTTTTATCCATATTCCGCACGAAAAACGTCCGAGAAAAAATAGCGTACTTGCAGTAGCAAAGGAAGATTTGAAGGAAAGCTATCAGTTTGTAAAGACCGAAAAGCCTATCCTTTTTTCAGTAGTATTTTTGGTATCTATTTTTAATTTGGTTTTGAGTGCTGTTATGATTGTAGGAACGCCTATTTTGATAACACAAGTTCTTAAAATGTCCGATACCATGTACGGTTTTTCACAAGGCGCGCTTGCATTAGGCGGCTTATGCGGCGGCTTTTTAACGGCGATAGTTTCAGAAAAGTTAAAACTGCAAAAATTATACCTGCTGCTTTTGACTTGTTCTGCGTCCGTTGCGTTTATGGGTATATCGTTAATGCTGAATGTTCCTGCTCTTATGTCCTATTGGATAATTACGGTAATGAGTTTTACTGTTATGGGTGCGTCTACCTTGTTTGTAGTACAAATTTATACAATGGTACAAACACAAACACCCCCTCAGTTAGTGGGAAAAATCATGGCAGCGTTGATTTCGATTGCCATGTGCGGGCAGCCTGTTGGACAAGCTATTTATGGTATCTTGTTTGACGTTTTTGCTTCAAATACATGGATTGTTTTAATCGGTGCTGCGATTGCTGCCTTGTTGATTTCTTTTTATTCAAAAAGAATTTTTCATCAGTTGGAAAATGTACAGCAATAAAAAGAATTTTCTCGATATGAGCAATAACCGCTGTCACAGCGGTTTGAAATGAATAATCAGAGCCGCTGTTTTCCTTTTTCAAAATGTGAATATGGAGGGCGTATTAAGGTCGCCCATTTTTAAGGATATGGCGGTATCAAATGCTAAAGCGCATTGGGAGGTATCGCCATGTCCTTTTTCTATAACCTTAATTATCGTCAATCATCAAAAAAAGCCTGTTTCCGGCAACGGGACTTTGCGGCTATGAAGATGAACAGATAAATCATATTGATTACTTAAATAATTCATATTACCAAAATGCCTATGCCGCTTTATGCTGCGTAGGCGTTTGTTGTAATACCCCCCTACTGGGAAGAAAGGGGGTGATTTCAGATGATTTATTCAGAGCAATACAAGGAGCATATCGAGTACACCTTTGCAGCCTTTTGTAAAATCGTTCTCCGCAATGCGGCGCTGTCCGCTTATCGGGATATTGGCAGGCGGCAGAAGTGGGAAACTTCCCTTGATTATCTTATGGAAGAAAAGCATTTTATGCCGTCTACAACAGACAACTACTTCGAGGAACAGCCAACAAGATTTGTTGTGTGCAGCGAGATAATCGAGATTGAAAATGAACGATTAGCAAAAGCATTTTCCGGTTTACCGGAACTGCGGCAGGAAGTTTTGGTGATGTATTACTTTTTCCACTATACGGACAAGAAGATTGGAGAAGCATACGGAAGAAGCCGCACAACTGCAAACTATTGGAAGATGTCGTCGCTCAAGAGATTGAAAAAAGAATTGGAGAGATTAGAATATGAGGAACGAAAAGCTGATATCTTTTGAAACGATTGAAAAAGCGGTTTCCGGAGAACCGGAAGCGATAAATGCCGTTTTATGGCATTATCGAGGGTACATCAAACATCTGTCTGTATTTCAAGGTCATTATAATGCCGAAATTCAAGACAGATTGGAAGTACAACTGATACAGGCATTATTCAAGTACCGTTTCAGGTAGGAAGTAGCAAAGCCCGAAAACGCCGTCAAGGATAAATTTAACGCAAGCGTCCTTGACGGCGTTTCCTGTCCTTGCTGTTAGACAGCCAAGAGAGCGCAATCGGATAAACCGCTTGCGCTCTCAATTTATCATGGAATGTTACGCGATAGAGCGTGTTTTTCACTTGATTTAAGCGGCATTACAGCGGCGATAAGGTACAGGAGTAAAGTTTTATATTCCCACCCTCAAAAATGACGTTCTATTGCATAACATAGCAAACGATATTTCTTTGTATTGCTGCTTCTTTTCCGTTCTTTTCCATTCCGGCAGCGCTGACTTTTTGCTTTACTCCAAAGGAAAGGAATGGGTAATTGATTTAATCAGTAATTATTTTATCTTTACTTAATTGCATTGGATTTTCCAAGATAGGTGGTTATATACTCTCTCGGATAATTGCTATAAATTTGTTACGCAGCAGAAAGGCGTTTTTAAGGGAAAAGGTATAAAACCCTTACCCCCCTGTCTTGCACTCGCAAAGCCGCATGAATAAAGGAGTTAAGACCGCCTACTGCGTAACAAAGGGCATGAAAAAAGCGGGTAAGAAACTCTTTGTTTCCGACTCGCCTTTTTCTGCACCCTGTATGGCAACTACCCTATTTCAGTTTGTTAGTTGATACTGTTTTATGAGTAGTTGCTTTAGGAAAAACAAGTTGCTAAGCGCACCAAGACATCACAGTGATTTACAGAATCAACGAAAAACCGTGATGGTTCGAAAGCATTTGACTTTTTATGATAACTGCGCTATTATAATATTACCTTACACTTTAGGTGGTAAGGGCGGAGCATTTCTGTCAAGTCTGGCCGAATTATTGTTTCTATGAGTAACGTTACACATAGAACCAACAATTCTTGGTTGAGTACGAGGAACATGAGAATACTCCTTTCCAGTATTATACTATGGAAGTCTATCAGATGCATAATGCACATAGGACAATAACGTTCATGTACCTGCCTGCTAATTTAGGGATGTTGTCCCCCATGTTAGCAGGCATGATGCATTTTAAGGGGTAAACGCTTATGAATAGACAAAAAGAATACAATCAATGCGATAGTCAAAAGGCATGTTCAGAATGTAGTTTTGAGGCATTTTGCAAAGCATGGGTCGATTTTGTATTAGCTCATAATGACGAAAAATTTTATGCACATTTTGATAAACGGGTTTCTTTAGCTATGCCTAGCATACGTCAGTATGTAATGGATAGAGAAAAGGTCGCTGTTCATAGCTTTTATCCCTTTATACATTTTGAAAAGAAGAACTCCAGATATGGTAAAAAAGGGCCTAAAAAACCTAGACAATTATATTATTGCTCGCATTTAGACCGTTGTGTTTATCAGCGCTATGCTTTCTTGCTTAACCAAGAATACAATAAACGGATCAAAAATACGGTTATTGATAGTGTAGCTATTGCTTATAGGGATAATTTGGGTAAAAATAATATTGACTTTGCAAAAGAAGCTTTCGACAAAATTAAGAATGAAAGCCATTGTATTGTAATTGTTGGAGATTTTACCGATTTTTTTGATAGACTAGACCATCAATATCTCAAAGAAATGCTATGCAATCTTTTAAATGTCAAAAAGCTTCCACAAGATTATTATGCAGTATTCAAAAATATTACCCGTTTTGCAAGCTGGGATTGGAAACTTCTTGTAGAACAGAGTGGGCATAGGATAACAGAACGTGGAATACGTACCAAACTAAATAAGCAAGATGTTATCCTTAATAAGTCCCGGTTTGAAAAACACAAAACAAGTATAGTTAAAAATAATTCTTCAAAAGGTATACCACAAGGTTCACCAATTAGTGCGGTACTTTCAAACATATATATGCTTCAATTTGATAAGGCAGTTAGTGACTATGTTCTTGAGCATAGCGGCACATATATGCGTTATTCAGACGATTTTTTAGTTATCCTGCCTTATAAAAACGAACAAGACATACAAGAACATGAGAATTGGATTTTTTCGCAAGTTAACAAAACTAAAGGACTAGATTTACAAAAAGAAAAAACATCAGTCTATATTTACGATAGAGGTTCCATTGTTAATTACCCATCCAATCAATCATCCACCATCGATTACCTGGGATTTGTCTTTGATGGCAGCAACGTAAAACTTCGTCCGAAATCAATTACAAAATATTATTATCGTATGCGTAGAAAAGCACAAACCATAGGTCGTAGCCATTGGCAATCTCCAAAGGGTAAACATATTTCGGCTCGAAAACTATATGATATTTATTCCAGTGGTGGCGAGCATCAAACATTTATTGATTATGCAAAAAGGGCAAAGAGTATATTGAATCTCAATGATAGAGAAGCTGATGCGCTGATAAAGCATCATAAGCGCAAAATTGCTAATGCAATAAAAAGTGGGGAAAAGAAGTAAAACGGACTATCAAATTATTTGTTGATAGTCCGTTTTACTTCTTTTGCATCCTGTATGGCAGCTACCCTATTTCAGTTTGTTAGTTAATACTGTTTTATGAGTAACTACCTTTAAGGCTTCCTTTTTTCATTCTTCAAGCAGCCTCCACCGCTTTGACCGGCAGGAACTGCTCCTCGCCGAACAGGAACGCGGCGTCGCCGAACCAGTCGTCCAGCATGATCTCGCCCCCATCGCGGCTGATATGCGCCAGCAGCCACATATCGCCCATCTCCTGATGGTAGGAAATATCCACCGCCGGATCATCCCACTCCAGTGAATCGTACGTCAGGCAGATGGTAAAGCTGTCGTATTCCTCCGGCGGGTATTGCGCAATGTCGGGATACAGCTCGTCGTCCGGCGCATTGTACATGATCCATACTTCGCCGCTTTCCGAATACCGCCCCTCGATATACAGCGAATAGTGTTCGTCACCCTCCGCGTACAGCTCCAGCAGGCTGCCGTCCGGCAGCTCCACGACCGACCGCAGGCCCAGCAGGTCCGCAAGGGATATGAAGCTGTAAGCGCCCCCATCGTCCTCATACCAGTCGTCCGCCTCCGAATACGGGGGTTCCTGCTCCACATACGGCTCCCCGAAGCGGATATCGCCCACAAAATCACCGATCAGGCCGAATACGGCCGGCACCAGCTGCAAAAGCACCACCGCCGCGGAAACCAGCGCGATGACGCGCCCTTTCTTTTTCTGGGCCGTGCGGTCCTTTTTCACCTTGCCGTTCAGGATGGTCGGCTCGGTTGTTTTGGCCGCGGCGCTTTTGCGCGGCCGGAACGACGCGCCGCGCCGCGCCGACAGCCGCCCCCGGCTGCCCGCCCTGGCGCCGCAGATCGGACACTCTCGGTCGCTGTCGTCAAAATTGATCCCACAATGCTGGCATTTCATAAAAATGCGCCCCCTCTCTCCTGCTTTCATCATACCAGAGTGAGGGGGCGCACGCAAGATTATTTTGCCATGCTGCACAAAAGCAAATGAACCTGGGCGGGGTCGATCACGGTCAGCCCCTCCGCCGCCTGGACGGACGGCAGGCTGGTGGTGACGCCCGCGCCGGTATTGGGATGCATCGCGGACCATCCAAAATCCAGCAGGAACACCACTGCCAGCAGCGCGCAGCACTGCCGCGCCTGCAGCCTGGGCAGCCGCCGCATCCATTCCACGGCCAGGGGACCCGCCCAATATACCGCAGCGCAGCAGCCTGCGCCGAACACCAGCGAGGTCAGCGGACTGACCAACCCGTCGATATTGAGCGGAAGCATGGAATAGTCCCACCAGCGCAGGCCATACAGGCTATCCAGATACCTGCCCGTGCCGTATTCGATCACTGTGCAGAGCGCGGCGCCCAGCGCAAACACCCGCAGCGGCTTGTCCGCGAAGCGGCGCAGCAGCAAAACGGCCAGCACGCCGCCCGCGCCGTAGATCGGCAGCCACGGCCCCAGCATCGTGCCGCGCTTGACCAGCTCCCCGTTGAATACGAGGTGGAGCGCGACCTCCCACAGCCAGCCCGCCGCGGAAAAGGCGAAAAACAGCCCTGCCAGCTCAGCCGGCGCATACTGCCGCGACGCGCGGCTTTTCCGCCGGCCGATGGACTGCCGTATTTTTCCCGTCATGACGCCCTCCTCCTTTGCATAATTCCATTGTAACCGAAATTTCTTTTCATTTTATGCACAAATTTCTTAAGATTTTGCAACCTTTTCCGTCTTTGGGGTGCAAAAAGGGACGCGCGGCGCCGCGCGTCCCCCGTGGTGAAAAACAGATGTGGTTTATTCCAGATTGAGCCGGTTCTTCAGGATATGGCGGATCGCCAGGAAGAATACCGCGCCCGGCACCGCCGTGCCGATGCACAACAGGATCATGCCGACATGGATAGACGCAACAGGCCCGATGCCCCGCAGGAAGTTTTCCAGCGCTACCCAGAAGCCGTCCAGGGGCAGAATGCCCACGCCCATGACGAAGAACATGAACAGGAACTGGAGCACGGTGGACAGCACGAAGTACCACACCACCGCCATCAGCACGCGGTGCTTTTTCGCCAGATGCCCCAGTGCGATGCACAGGTAGATGAACAGCGTAAACACCGCGCCGCTGACCAGCAGCCAGAGGACCATCTCGATCGTATAAAACAGGTTGTTGGCGTCGCTGACGAACATATTCCACAGGCCGGCAAAGAACTCACCCACCCCGCCCGCGCCCAGGATGGCGATGCTCAGGAGAGCGGCGATCACGGAGATCACATCCATCACAACCGCAACGATGAGCTTGCTCCAGATGTGCTGGGAAACCGTCACCGGCAGGGTGAACATCAGGTAGCCCTCGTCCCCCAGCAGGTTCTTGTAGAACCGCTGGATCTGGATGACCGCAGTCACAACGAACACCGCCACCATCACGGCGAAGTACAGCAGGCCCAGCAGCACCGTGGGGATGCCGTGCAGCAGGTTCTGCACCTGCTCGGTCATGGTCAGGCGGTTGACCGCTGCCAGCAGCAGCACCGCCGCGTACATCGGAAGGCAGATGCGCGCGCACGCCTTCCACTCATATTTCAGCAGCTTCAGCATGCGAACACCTCCCTGAACAGCATATCGACCGATTTCCCATGCTCCTCGCGGATGGTATCCACGCTCTCGTGCAGGGTCATCACGCCGTTTTTCAAAAAGATGACCTCGTCCAGTACGCGCTCGATATCCGCGATCAGGTGGGTGGAGAGCAGCACGGTGGCATCCTCGCTGTAATTGGACAGGATGGTGTTGAGGATGTAGTCGCGCGCCGCGGGGTCCACGCCGCCGATCGGCTCGTCAAGCAGGAAGAGCTGGGCCTTGCGGCTCATGGTCAGGATGAGCTGCACCTTTTCCTTCGTACCCTTGGACAGCGTTTTGAGACGCGCCAACGGGCTGATATCCAGCGTTTTCAGCATGTCGTTCGCCTTGATCTTGTCAAAATCCGCATAGAAGTCCGCGAAAAAGTCAAACAGGTCGCACACGCGCATCCAGTCGTTCAGGTAGGCGCGGTCGGGCAGGTAGCTGACCACGCTGTGCGTATGCACACCCGGCTTTTCCCCGTCGATCAGCACCGTGCCGCTGGTCGGCTGCAGCAGGCCGTTGAGCAGCTTGATCGCCGTCGTTTTGCCCGACCCGTTCGGCCCCAGCAGGCCGATAAAGCGGCCGCGCTCGAGCGTCAGGCTCAGGCTGTCAAGCGCCTTGATACTGCCGTAAACCTTGGTCAGCCCTTCGCATACAACCAGATCATTCCTCTGTTCCATTCTTGTTCTCCTCCCCCCTGCGCTTTTCCAAAAGCGCCACGATCTCCTGCTCGGTAAAGCCGAGCTGGCTCATGCCGGCTAAAAATTCTGAAATACGGTCGCTTGCGATCTGTTCCCGAATTTTTGCTATCATCTCTCTATCCTCCGTAACATATCGTCCACTGGTGCGGTTGGTGTACATCAGCCCTTCGCGCTCCAAATCCGCCAGCGCGCGCTGCATTGTGTTCGGATTCACGCCCGCTTCCGCCGCCAGCTCCCGCACGGGCGGCACCTTATCGCCCGCGCCGAGCTGCCCGCTTACGATCTGCTCTATCAGCCGCTCCATGAGCTGCTGATAGATCGGGCGGTCGCCCCGCAGTTGCCATTGCATAGGCTCGCTCCTCTCTGTTTCTTTGTACTATGATAATAGTACAGTAGTGCATAATTGTCAATACCTTTTTTGAAAATTTTTTTATCCCGCCCCGCGGCCGCTAAATTATTGCTGAAAAATCCCGCGTGGTATGCTATAATTACTGATACACTGGAGGGTAATTTTTATGAAGATCTATCCCAGCCTGCGTCTGCTCTGGGCCGCGCTTGTGGTATCCGCGGTCACGAGCCTCGGCAGTCTCTTTCCGGAAAGCAGCGTTAGCCTGGCCGCCAGCATCCTCAACCTTGCGGCATACGGCGTGATGCTGTATGTTCTGCACCGCCTTTCGGAGGAATCGGCCAGGTTCAGCCGCGCCTTTTCCTGCCAGCTCATCTCGCTGATCCTCTCCATCCTGGCTCTGGCCTGCACGTTTATGGGTACGTCGGATATGATGCTGTCTTTCATGGTGCTGCTGATGGTGACCGGCTCGCTGTTCAGCCTGATCAGCCAGTATCATATGTACTGGGCGCTGGATGAGCGCGTCATCCCCTGCGGCTACGCCTACCCCGCCCGCCGCATCCGCTGGTGCTTTTACACGCCGCTGATCGGCGCGGTGGCCGCCTCTTTCCTGCAAACCCTGTTTTATCAAGACCTGGCCGCGCTGGTCGTGCAGCTCGTCTGCCAGCTTGCACCGCTTGTTCTGCTCTGGCAATACCTGCGGGCGGTCAAAAACCGTGAGGACGATCCGCTTCATATCTAACGGCAAACAAAAAACGCGCGCCGGAACGCTCTGTTCCGGCGCGCGTTTTCTTATGCGTTTTCCGAAAACTCCGCCAGGCGGAGGGTTTCGTTATGGTCGAGCGCATAGGTGATATTCCACGGCGAGGTGAACAGCAGCAGGCTGTTGCCCTTGAGGTCCTCGACGATTTTGGTGTCGCTCGTGAGCTGCAGGCGCTTGATGTCGAAATCCTCCTCGTCGTTCTCCACCCAGCGCACATGCTCATAGGGCAGGTTCTCGCGGATGATCTCCACGTTATACTCGTTTTTCAGACGGTATTCGAGCACCTCGAACTGCAGCACGCCGACCACGCCCACAATGACCGCCTCCATGCCCGAGCCCGGCTCGCGGAAAATCTGGATCGCACCCTCCTGCGCAATCTGCTCCACGCCCTTGACGAACTGCTTGCGCTTTAAGGTATCCTTCTGCCGCACCGTTGCGAACAGCTCGGGCGCAAAGGTCGGGATGCCGGAAAAGACGCATTTGCGCTTGGGGTCGCATACCGTGTCCCCGATCGCGAACACGCCCGGGTCAAAGATGCCGATGATATCGCCCGCATAGGCCTCGTCCACGATCGAACGGTCCTGCGCCATGAGCTGCTGCGGCGCGGCGAGCGCCATTTTTTTGCCGGTCCGCACATGCAGCACCTCCTGCCCGCGCTCAAACTTGCCCGAGCAGATGCGCATGAACGCCACGCGGTCGCGGTGCGCCTTGTTCATGTTCGCCTGAATCTTGAACACGAACGCGGAAAAATGGTCCTCAAACGGGTCGATCACGCCGATATCCGCGGTGCGCGCGGTCGGCGGCGGGGTCATCTGCAAAAACTTCTTGAGGAAAGGCTCCACGCCGAAGTTGGTCAGCGCTGAGCCGAAGAACACCGGCGACAGCTTTCCCTCATGCACGGCTTTCAGGTCGAATTCATCCCCCGCGCCGGAGAGCAGCTCCACGTCGTCGATCAGGGTCTGGTACTGATCCTCGGGCAGCAGCCCCTCCAGGATCGGGTCGTCGATCGACAGGCGCTGCGCCTTGACCTCGTGGCGGAAGTCCGCGCCCTCGAACGCGATGACCTGGTCGTCCATGCGGTCGTACACGCCCTTGAAGCGCTTGCCCGAGCCGATCGGCCAGTTGACCGCGTAGGTGCCGATGCCCAACTCGTTCTCGATATCCTCAAGCAGCTCGTAGGGGTCGCGCGCCTCGCGGTCCATCTTGTTGATGAACGTGAAAATCGGCACGCCGCGCATGGCGCACACCTTGAACAGCTTGCGCGTCTGCGCCTCCACGCCCTTGGACGCGTCGATGACCATGACCGCCGAATCCGCCGCCATCAGCGTGCGGTAGGTATCCTCGGAAAAGTCCTGGTGGCCCGGGGTATCCAGGATGTTGATGCACTTGCCCTCATACCGGAACTGCAGCACCGACGATGTGACCGAAATACCGCGCTGCTTTTCGATCTCCATCCAGTCGGAAACCGCGTGGCGGCTGTTTTTCTTGCCCTTGACCATGCCGGCCTCCTGAATGGCGCCGCCGTAGAGCAAAAACTTCTCGGTTATGGTGGTTTTGCCGGCGTCAGGATGCGATATGATCGCAAATGTGCGCCGGTTTTCGATTTCTTTCTTCAGGTCTGCCACAGGCTTATTTCCTCCCGATCATGCAAAACTTATAAATTTTTGCGAAATGTACACAGAATGTTCACAATTGCCGGATATAGTATAAGTGTGGAAAGCGTAAGATCCCCCCACATGTTCTTGCTTTCTACTCTCTATCCTACCTTTTATTGCGGGAACGGCCGGACGAAAGTCCGGCCGTTCCTGTTTTTTGCGCTGTGCGTATCACAGGAGGCGCACATGCCCCCTGTCCACGCGGGCAGGCAGGAACACAGTGTAGGACAGCGGCCGCGTCGGGCGGCGGGTTACAGCTCCCGTCTGCCCTCCAGCGCGCGGAGCAGCGTAACCTCGTCCACCATTTCCAGATGGCCGCCGACCGGCATCCCGTAGCCCAGACGGGTGATTTTGATGCCGAACGGCTGCAGCAGGCGGGAAATGTACATTGCGGTCGCTTCCCCCTCGGTATCCGGATTGGTGGCGAGGATGACCTCCTCGGTTTCCTCGTCCGCCACACGCTGCACCAGCTCGCGGATGCGGATATCGTCCGGCCCGATGTGGTTCATCGGCGACAGCGTACCGTGCAGCACATGGTACAGCCCTTTATATTCCCTGGTCCGTTCAAACGCGATCACATCGCGCGGGTCGGTCACCACGCAGATGGTCTTCTGGTCGCGCGCCTGGTCGGCACAGATCGGGCAGGTTTCGGTGTCCGTCAGGTTCTGGCAGCGCTTGCAGGTGAACGTTTTGGCCTTGGCGTCCCGTATCGCGTCCGCGAAGCGCTCCGCATCCTCTTTGGGCAGGTCGAGCACATGGAACGCCAGGCGCTGCGCGGTCTTTTGTCCAATGCCGGGGAGCCGCGCGAATTCCTCGATCAGCTTTTCGACCGGCGGTGCGAAAAAGTCCATCAGAACAGGCCGCCGCCCAGGCCGCCCATGCCGCCCGTCACCGCGGACATCTGGCTCTGGGATTTTTCGGTTGCCGCCTTGAGCGCTTCGTTCACCGCCGCGACCACCAGGTCCTGCAGCATTTCGATATCGTCCGGATCAACCACGTCGGGCTTGATCTCGATGCTTTTCAGCGTCGACGTGCCGGTCACGGTCGCGGTCACCATGCCGCCGCCCGCCGTGCCGGTGGTCTCCATTTGGGCGATCTCCTCCTGCGCCTTGAGCATGTTTTCCTGCATTTTCTGCGCCTGCTTCATCATGGCCTGCATATTCATGCCGCCGCCAAAACCGCCGAATTTACCCTTTGCCATCTGTTATGTCCTCCTTAAAGCTCTTTCACTTGGATATCAAACGCTTTCGCGCGGCCGATCAGCTCATCGACCGCGGTATTTTTTTTGTGGACCGGCTCGTCTCCGGCCTCCCGCACCTTGACCTTGACCGGCGCGCCGGCCAGCGCCGCCGCCTGCGCGCGGATGACCTTCATGGTCGGCTCCGCCTTGGCGAGCATGGCTGTGATCCCGTCCTCGCAGAGGATGACGAGCGCGCCGTCCTCCTCGATGCCGCGCGCGGACAGCTTGAGGTTGGTATGCGCGCCCGTGTTGATCTTGCCGGTCAGCGCTTCGAGCAGCGCGGGCCAGTGCGGCCAGTCGGCCGCCGTCGGAGCCGCCGCCTCGGGCTTTTCCGGCGCGCGGGCCTCCTCCTGCCCGCCGAGCCAGTCCGGCGCGTCGCTGTCGTCCGGCGGGGGCGGCTCATCGCCGCTGCCCGCGTCCGGAACGGCTGCCGGCATCGGCTGCGCGGCCTGTACCGGCACGCCGTTTTTCAGCTTTTCCTCCAGCGCTTCCACGCGGCCGCCCAGGGTATCATAGCTGTCCGCGCCCAGGCTGCACAGCCGCACCGCGCACAGCTCGGCCTCCACGCGGCGGTTTGCCGCGCTGCGCATCCGGTCGAGCGCGTCGCCGATCACACGGCTCCACGCGATCAGGGTCGAGGCCGCCAGTCCGTCGCACAGCTTCCGCAGGGTCTGCACGCTGTAGGCGGGGGAAATCAGCGCGGAAACATCGGTTTTGCTGGTCTTCACCAGCAGCGCGTCCCGTATCAGGCCGAGCATCTGGTCGTAAACCGAGGCCAAATCGCGGCCCGCGTTATAATATTCATCCAGCAGGCCGACTGCCGCGGCCAGATCGCCCGCTTTCAGGCTGCCGGCCAGCCGCAGGCTGTCATCCTGCCCCATCACGCCCAGCGCCGCGGTGACCGTTTGTTCGTCCACCGCGCCCGCTGCGGCCGCGCGGTCCAGCATGGACAGCGCATCGCGCATCGCGCCGTCGGCCAGGCGCGCGATCAGGCGCGCGGCCCCCTCGGTCAGCCCGATGCCCTCGCCCCCCGCCACATCGAGCAGGCGGCGCGCGATATCCTCCGCACCGATGCGGCGGAAATCAAACCGCTGGCAGCGCGACAGGATGGTGGCGGGTACCTTGTGCAGCTCGGTGGTCGCAAGAATGAACAGCACATGCTCGGGCGGCTCCTCCAGGGTTTTAAGCAGCGCGTTGAACGCGCCGATCGAGAGCATATGCACCTCGTCGATGATGAACACCCGCTTTTTTACCTGCGCGGGCGTGTAGCGCGTCTCGTCGCGCAGGTCGCGGATATTGTCCACGCCGTTGTTGGAGGCCGCGTCGATCTCGGTCACATCCAGCACGGACCCGTCCAATATCCCCCGGCAGGCCGCGCATTCGTTGCACGGGTCGCCGTTGACCGGATTTTCGCAGTTGACCGCCCGGGCAAGGATTTTTGCGCAGGTCGTCTTGCCCGTGCCGCGCGTACCGGTAAACAGGTAGGCGTGGCTCAGCCGTCCGGACTGGAGCTGCGCGCGGAGCGTATCCGTGATATGCTGCTGCCCGATCACGTCCGCAAATGTCTGCGGCCGCCACTTGCGATATAATGCCTGATACAAGTCCTGTCGCAACCCCTTTCCTCAATTTCTGCCGCGCCTGTGGGCAAACGCCCCGTTCACACCACAAAGAGGCGGGCGCAAGCCCGCCTCCAAGCGTCTCTCCTGCGCGCCATGCGCGCCATTTGAACAGAAAACCGCCGCGCGGTTTTCATCAAAAGTCAGGACACAAGATGAATTGCCCCACAGCGGCAAAAGAAGGTGGCCTGGGCCATGCGCCTGCCTTTTGATGCCCCGGCTCAGCCGCCTTGGGCGGCGTCGTTCGGGTATTGAAAGCAGGTTTCTGCCGGAACCTGCTTTCTTTCGTATATAGGGGACTTTCGCTCATCAAATCGCCGTGCAACGGCGAAATAAGGACAGCGGCCTACGGGCTGAAGTCCCTTACCCTCTCGTTCAGCGCCCCACAAGACCGCACGCGGACAATTCGAAAGCGAACGTCCGGCCGTTCTTCGCACTTTAAGCTCAAGATCGGCAGCTCTGCGGCACACGATGGTTTCTGCTTAATGCTGCTCGGTTCCCCGCCTGACATGGTTCACAGTCCTCCGTTGCGCAGTACCGGTCTCTCATCGCTCTGTGGGCGACCACCTTGCCGAAAGTCCGTCCCTCCTTGCCCGCATCATCCCCGCTGTAGCGGATTGCGGGTACAGAGCACCGCTAACGCCCCGATGCGTGCGGCCTTGTGCGGCGCTGAACAAAAGGTATTCGATTGTTAGTTTACACCGGCCGGACGCGGTTTATGCCTCCGGATCATCCGGCGGCGGCGTTTCCGGCTCGGTTGATGTGCCGGGGTCGGTCGTGCCGCCCGGGTCGGTTGTACCGCCGGGGTCGGTTGTCCCACCTGGGTCGGTCGTACCATCGGGATCGGTTGTGCCGCCCGGGTTCGTATTGCCGCCCGGGTCGGTCGTACCGCCCGAATTCGTACCGCCGCCCTCCGGATCGGTTGGCGTTACCGGCAGTCCGGTTTCCGGATCAACCGACGGATTGGCCGGCTGGTCCTCCGGCTTTTGCTCCTCCGGCTTTTCTTCCTCTTCTTCCTCCTCAACCTCGATGCCGGTCGTCTTGCCGTAATCGTAGGTCTTGAAGCCCTGGTGCGGGCAAAGCTCGGTCGGCGTCTGTCCCTTCCAGAAGCGTCCGGTCGCCACACGGCCCGCCGCGCGGCACGCGCCGGACGGGGCAAGCCCGCTGTCCATGCAGTAGGAGGCGGTCTCGAAATCCTGCGGGTGCGAATCAAAGACCAGGCCGGAATCGCCCTCATGCACGCGGGTCATGACCGTTTTCCAGATGCCCGCCGCCGTGCGGCCGTACAGCCCGTCAAGCGTGTAGTTATGCTCGTAGCCGACCCAGACCGCGGCGGAATATTCAGGCGTCACGCCGCAGAACCAGATATCCGTGTTCGAGGTCGTGGTACCCGTTTTGCCCGCGGTCTGCACGCCCGAAATCGTCGTACCCGAGGCGGTGCCGTATGAGGTAACCGCCTGCATGCAGTCCAGCATATAATACGCGGTGCGCACGTTCTCAAAGCCAAGCTCGGTGCCTGGGTTATTCTCCAGCACCACGTTGCCCTCGGAATCGAGCACCTTGGTATAGGTCCGCGTGCCAGCGAACACGCCGTCGTTGATAAAGGTCGAGAAGCCGCCCGCCATTTCGCGCACGGTCACGCCGTCGGTCAGGCCGCCGAGCGCCAACGGCGCAAGGTCGATATCGGACTGCACGGTGCCGTCCGCATTGGTGCGGGTGCCGACCAGGGAATCTTCAAAGCCCAGGCGCTGCGTCAGGAAATCATAGGACGCCTGCGGCGTGAGCATATTCATCACCTGCACGGCGATCGTATTGACCGAGCTGGTGATACCGCTTTTGATGGACAATGCCTTGCCGGTCGGCATTTTGCCGTCGTTCATCGGCCAGGGGCGCCCGTCGTCGCCCATGCGGAGCGCCTTGTCATACACCGTGGAGGTGGGTACGATGATGCCCTTATCCATGGCCGGACCATAGGTGGACAGCGGCTTGAAGGACGAGCCGGGCTGGCGGTGCGCGTCGGTCGCGTAGGAGAAATCCAGCTTGCCGTTCTTTTCCCCGCGGCCGCCCGCAATGCCCTTGATATTGCCCTGCTTGTCCGTAATGACCATGGCGCTCTGCGGCCGTTCGCCATACTTCTCCGTATTGGGGAACACCGAATCGTCCGCCCAGACCGCATCCAGGATATTCTGGACGTTGGTGTCAATCGTGGCGTAGATCTTGAGGCCGCCCGAGTTAATCATATTGCTTGCGACCTGCTCGGAGTAGCCCTTCTGCTCCATCAGGTCCTTTTTGACGTCCTGGATGACCGCGTCGGTAAAGTAGGTGTACGGGTCGCCGATCTCCTCCTGGTATTTCTCATAGGGGCGGTACACCAGTTCCTGCGCGACGGCCGCGTCATGCTCCTCCTGGGAAATCATGCCCAGCTCCAGCATTTTGCCGAGCGTCGCCTCCTGGCGCTCCTTCACCCGATCCGGATGGTTATAGGGATCGTAAATGGAGGGGTTGTTCGTCAGGCCGACCAGAGCCGCGCATTCCGCGAGGTCGAGCTGCGAAACATCCTTGCCGAAATAGGTTGTGGCCGCGGTTTTTACGCCGTAGCAGGTGTGGCCGAGGTAGATCGTGTTCAGGTACATGGTCAGGATGCGGTCCTTATCGTCGATCTCCTTTTCCAGCGCCAGCGCGCGGAATATCTCGTTGACCTTACGCTTGACCGAGTAATCCTTGTCCTCCGTCACGTTCTTGATGAGCTGCTGGGTGATGGTCGAGCCGCCGTACTGGTCGCCGCCAAGCAGCCAGCCCCTGACCGCGCCCAGCGTGCGCCTCCAGTCCACGCCGTGATGCTTGTAAAAGCGCTCGTCCTCGATCGCGACCGCGGCGTTTTTCAGATCCTCCGGAATCTCCTCGCTGTCAACCCAGATGCGGTTTTCCGTACCCTTGATGGTTTCGTAAAGCTGTTCCGCGCCGGTTTCCGGATCATAGTTGTAAATGAAGGAATTCAGGTCAAGGCCCAGGCCCTGGCTGATTCCCTTCGCCGTCTCCTGCGCGGAGGGGTTGATATAAGCATGCACATAATATGCGAACGCAATGCCGCAGAAGCAGGCGCAGAGCACGCCGATCAGCAGCAGCGTCAGCAGCACGCGGGATATGAAATGCCCAACGCCGTATCCTTTTCTTTTGCCAGTCGACAATTCGGTTTCCTCCTTACCCGGCGGCGGGGGACGCCGCAGGGTCTTTTCCAGTCGGACGCTGGCGGCGTCCGATTTGTTCCCAGCATACGGTGGTATTATACCACACTGTGCGCCAAATTCCAAACAAATTTTACATTCGTTCCCGAATATTTTACAAATTTACGGGAATACTCAAAGCAAATCCCTTTTTCAAAGGATGTTTTTTCTATGATGCAAGGTTTTTACATGCTCGCCCTGCAGCGGGCGCGCCGCCAAAGGCGCATCGCCCTGGCGGCCTGCATCCTCGCGCTGGCCTGCGCCTTTTTTGCCGCGCGCGCCTATTTTGCCCCGTCTGTGGTTGCGGCAAACGCGCCGCTCGAGCCTTATGTCGCCTATGACGCGGACGGGACGCTCGCCGTGTCCCGCGGCGGCGAAACGGTCATCTACACGGAGATCGACACCCGTTCGCTGCCGCAGGCCGACCGCGAGGCGCTCGGGAACGGCGTCGTCCTGCCGGATGCCGAAGCGCTCGCCAAGCTGCTGGAGGATTACGGCTCGTAAAAAGCGGGCGCATACGCGCCCGCTTTTCCCGTTTTCCTCAGTCCCACAGGCCCTCGACCCACTGTTCGAAGTCGACAACCTCCTCCGCCTGCGGCGGCTGCGCCGCCGGCGAACCGTCATAGGGCCGCTGCTCCATCTCGACCGCCATCGTGAGGATGCCCTGGTTCTTGATGTGGATGGTTTGCTCCACCCGTCCGGACGAGGCCTCCGCCCGATAGCCGTAGGTTATCAGCATGTCGCTGAACCAGCCTTTTTCGCGGCGCTCGCCCTCGCCCGTGATCCCGCCGGTCTGCACGTCCAGCGTGAACCAGCCCTTGAAGTAGCTGCCGTCCTCCCACACCTCTTCGCTTCCGACCGGCGCGGTGTAGCGCGACCCGCTGCGGGTGAACAGGCTGTCGCCGGCCTCGAGCGCGCAGTTCTCCGCCATGCTGTGCGTGCGGTACCACAGCTCGCTGTAGTTGCCCCATGTTTCGCAGTTCTGCTCGGTCCGGCTGACGATATACTCGCCGGCGGTTTCCGCATCCGCAGCCAGGGGCAGGAAGCTGCCGGTGACCAGCACGACGGGGTTCATATCCGTCGTCCCCACGCCGCCGGACTCGGCCAAGCCGCTCACGCTGAACCATTTATCCGCGTCCGCGGCGGCAGCGGCGCCCTCCGGCGCATCCTCCGCGAGCAGCCCGAACAGCAGCGGGCAGCGCAGGTACAGCATATCGGTATCCGCGTTATAGATCATTTCAAAGCGGGCGTTTTCCAGCTCTGTCTGGTATTCCGCCACCAAATCCTCCATGCCCATGCCGAGCAGCCAGCCGCTCTCCTGCGCATACAGCGCCGCCAGCGCGTACAGGTCGAGCCGCAGGTCAAGCTGCACGCTCCCGCCCTGGCTGATGACCTCCAGCGTACCCTCCATGGGGTAATGCTCGTCCCCGTCGATCGAGTTGAAGGCCGTATAGGCCACCTCGATGGCCGCCGCTGTGCGCAGCGCCTGCTCCGGATCGATTTCCGGCTGGGCCGCGAGCCACTGGTTGACAATGGAGAACTCCGCGTTCAGCTCGTCGAGCAGCGCGTCCCTGTCGTACAGCACCGCGACCTGCTCATACTCGTCCCACTGGACGGTCAGGCCGAACGCCTCCGCGAAAAAGCGCACCGGAACATAGGTGCGGTCCTCCTTCTCATACGGCACGGCGTCGAGCGCAACCGTTTCCAACACCGCGCCGCTCTCCGCATCCGAAACCGCCAGCGTATCGCTGCCGGCCGCAAAGGCATACGTCCGCCCCGCCAGCTCGGCGGTTACGGCGCCGTCCGCATAGCCGACCGCCGCGCCCAGCGTCTCCGCGATCGCACGGAACGGCACCATGGTCCGGTCGTTCCTGCTCTCGGGCTGCGCGTCTGGGAACACGACCGTTTTCCCGTTGAGCTGCACGCTCACCGCCGGCGGCGTGCGCGGCACCAGACCGAACGCGACCAGCGCGTCCAGCCCGTCCGGATACCAGACGCCGTCCGTCTCCATGGCGAACACGTCCTCGGCCGTCAGGTCCGCCGCCATCTGCGCAATCAGCGCTTCCCGCGTCATCCCCCACTCTTCCGCCGCTTCCCCGACCGAATCCGTGCCGTAATAATTGCAGACCAGGCTTTCGTCCGCTTCAAGCGCCAGGATATAAAGCGTATATTTGCTGCTGACCATATCATAGGTCAGCTCCTCATCCCCGCCCAAAAACTGCTCCATGAATTCCTCGGGCGACGCATAGCCGTAAACCTCATACAGCGGCGGCTCCCCGTCCGCCGCCAGCGCCGCGGGCAGCGCGCCGCACAGCACCGCCGCCGCCAGGCCCGCGGCAAGCAGCCGTCCCAGCAAATGCCTGATCCGTTTCAAGAGAAAGCCCCCTTACGTTTTTTATTACTTTTATTGTACCCCCAAACCGATGCAGCGTCCATTTCCGTTTTATCCATTTTTCACGACCGAAAGTAGGCGATATGCCCATGCACTCCACGCAGGCCAAAGCAAAATCCGCGCTGCTGCTCACCGCGTTCATCTGGGGCAGCACGTTTTTCGTTATGAAGGAAGCCGCCGCCGTCTTCCCGCCCGCCCTGCTCATGGCCGTGCGGTTCACGGTGGGCGCGGCGGCGCTCGCGCTGCTGTTCCGCGGGCGGCTGGGCGTGCTGCGCGGCCGCAGGTATTTGGCCGCCTCCCTTATCACCGGCGCGACGCAGACCGCCGCCTATCTGCTGCAGACCCTTGGCCTGCACTGGGACACCTCGCCCGGCAAGTCCGCTTTCCTGACCGCGGCTTACTGTGTGCTGGTGCCGTTCCTCGGCTGGGCCGCGCTGCGCCGCCGGCCGACGGGCTGGCAGTTCGCCGCGGCCGGCCTGTGCATCCTCGGCATCGGCCTGCTTTCGGTCACCGAGGCCATGACCATCTCGCCCGGGGACTTCGCCACCCTGCTCAGCGCGGCGGCGTTCGCGCTCAACATCCTTTCCGTCGGTTATATGGTGGAGCAGGGCTGCGAGCCCGTGCCGCTGACCATCGGCCAGCTCGGCGCGGCGGCGCTGATGTGCTGGGGCGTGTGCGCGCTGACCGGCGCCGCCCCCTATGCGCCGCCGACCGCCGGCGCGTGGGCGAGCCTGGTCGTCCTCGGCCTGACCGCTTCGGCGCTCTGCCTGTCCCTGCAGGCCTATGGCCAGCAGCATGTCGAGCCCTCGCAGGCCTCCCTGCTGCTTTCGCTCGAATCCGTGTTCGGGGTGGCCTGCTCGGTTGTCTTTTACGGCGAAACGGTCACCGGCCGCATGCTGGCGGGCTTCCTGCTCATTTTTACCGGCATTCTCGCGGGCGAAACGCAGTTTGCCTTTGTGCGCCGCCTCCGGCCGCAGAATTCGGAATAAGCCGCGTCCCCCCGGCATACTTTACACCGAGGGGGCGTTTATTTATGTTCATTACCATTACCCGCGACACGCTTTGCCGCATCGGCGCGGCGGCGGGCGTATGCGTTACGCTTGCCGTGCTGTTCTTCCTGCTGCCGCAGGCCGATGCGCCCGCCGCGCAGGCAAACGCTGAGGCCGAGGCCGCGGTCCCCGCGTCGGTCAGCGACTGGGGCCTGTCGTTCCAAACCGAGGGGCAGCCGCCCGTCGGCAACGTATCCGCGGATACGCTCCGCCAGTGGGACGCCTACTATGTGGGCGACACCTCCCAAAAGACGATCTACCTGACCTTTGACGCGGGCTACGAAAACGGCAACACGCCCGCCATTCTGGACGCGCTGAACAAGCACAACGCGCCGGCGTGCTTTTTCGTGGTGGGCAATTTTATCGACACCGCGCCCGATCTGGTAAAGCGCATGGTGGACGAGGGGCATATCGTGGGCAACCACACGCTGCACCATCCCGATATGTCAAAGATTTCGGATATGGATTCGTTCCAGGCGGAGATCACCGGCCTTGAGGAAAAGTTCACCGCCCTGACCGGCCAGCCGATGCAGCGGTTTTACCGCCCCCCGCAGGGCAAATTCAGCGAGGAGAATCTCAAACAGGCGCAGGAGCTGGGCTATACGACGGTGTTCTGGTCGCTGGCCTATGTGGACTGGTATACCGACAACCAGCCGACCGACGAGCAGGCGTTCTCCAAGCTGCTGCCGCGCATCCACAACGGCGCGATCGTCCTGCTGCACTCGACGAGCGAGACGAATGCGCGCATCCTTGACGAGCTGCTCACCAAATGGGAGGGCGAGGGGTACACGTTCGGGAGCCTGACCGACCTGACCAAATGAATCATTCGCCGGAAAGCAGCCGGCGCTCCGCTTCCTCCAATGCGTCGTCAAGATCGGCAAGCAGGGCGGCAAGCTGCTGCCCGTCGGCGCTTTCTATCAGGCAGGCTTCCACCCTGCACGCCGTTCTGCGGATATCATGCGCAAGGCTGAAATAGGCGTCCTTATAATTGCGTCTGGCTGTTTTCCTTTCGGGCGCTCGGTCGTCCAAAACGGAAAACTCAACTTCTTCCAGGGTAAAATTTTTTGCAAACTCCGGTTCATACTGCCTTTTCTGTTTCATGACAATCACCTCTTTCCAACATTATGTGTCATTTCGACCCAAAAATCAATAGTTTCATATTGACACATTATACTTAAATTCATGTGAGGTGATACAGTGAGGCTACGCATCAAAGACTTGCGTGTTGATAACGATTTAAGTCAGGAAGAAGTTGCTAAGGCGCTTCATATTCCGCGCGCAACCTACTGTAATTACGAAAACGGTCGGCGCAATGTCCCCAATGACATACTTTGTGATCTTGCCGACTTTTACAACGTCAGTCTGGATTACCTGCTGGGCCGCACAGACACCTACACCCCGTTTAGAAAATGACCGCGCCGTGTCGGGCGCGGTCATTTTTTGTCCTCCGCGCCCCCTCTATGCGCCCTATCCGCTTGTTTTACCCCCCTTTTTGTGCTATACTGTCATCATGGGCAAGTAAGACAAGAAAGGATGATTCCATCATGGAAAAGGCCAAGGTCTATTTCGCGGACTTCCGCGCCACGCTGACCGAAAACCTTCAGCAAAAGCTGACCCGCCTGCTCAAAACCGCGGGCATGGGTACCATTGATTTTGACAAGAAGTTCACCGCCATCAAAATCCATTTCGGCGAGCCGGGCAACCTCGCCTACCTCCGGCCGAACTGGGCCAAAACCGTCGCGGATTTTGTCCGCGAGCGCGGCGGCAAGCCGTTCCTGACCGACTGCAACACCCTGTACGTCGGCGGGCGCAAGAACGCGCTCGACCATCTGGACTCCGCTTACCTCAACGGCTTCAGCCCGTTTTCGACCGGCTGCCACGTCATCATCGCGGACGGACTGAAAGGCACGGACGAGGCGTATGTGCCGGTCGAGGGCGGCGAATACGTCAAGGAAGCCAAGATCGGACAGGCCATTATGGACGCGGACGTGTTTATTTCGCTGACCCACTTCAAGGGCCACGAGGCTTCGGGCTTCGGCGGCTGCCTGAAGAACATCGGCATGGGCTGCGGCTCGCGCGCGGGCAAGATGGAGCAGCACAACGCGGGCAAGCCGCAGGTCGATCCGTCCCCCTGCGTGGGCTGCGGCATGTGTACGCGCATCTGCGCGCACGACGCTATTACCATCACGGATAAAAAGGCGCATATCGACCATGACAAATGCGTGGGCTGCGGCCGCTGCATCGGCGTCTGCCCGACCGACGCGATCGGCTGCGGCTATGATGAATCCAACATCGTCCTGAACCGCAAGATCGCGGAGTACACCAAGGCGGTCGTGGACGGGCGCCCCTGCTTCCATATCTCGCTTGTTATCGACGTGTCGCCCAACTGCGACTGCCACGCGGAGAACGACGTGCCGATCGTGCCGAATGTCGGCATGTTCGCGTCCTTTGACCCGATTGCGCTCGACCAGGCCTGCGTGGACGCGGTCAATGCCGCGCCGGTCAATCCGGACAGCCTGCTCCGCGACGCGCACGAACGGCACCATATCGACGACGCGCACGACCACTTCCACGCCGCCCATCCGGATACGAACTGGCAGTCCGCGCTCGAGCATGGCGAGAAGCTCGGCCTCGGCACGCGGGACTACGAACTCATCAAAATCTGAACGCCATAAAAACGCGAGGCGGCGGTGTGTACGGACCACCGCCAAAAACGCTTCAGGGCATGCAAAACCGCCGCAGGATTCATGATCCTGCGGCGGTTTTTTCTTTTCTCGATGGATTCAGGCTGGCCACTTATTCCATCCGGAGTACCGGTTCCGCATCTTCGGATGTTTCCGGCGTTCACCCTGCTTCATCTGGGTAAAGGAAAATCGATTCCCAGACCGTCCAGCCATTGGCCGATGATCTCCTCTGCTCGGGGCATATCATTCCGGTAGATGCCCACCGGCTCCAGAACAGTGGTATCCTCCGGCAAGGCGGCGGTCAGGTCCCGAATGGTAGAACTGAGGCCGCCGGTGCCGTGGGTCACAAAGGGGATCACGGTCTTTCCGGACAGGTCGTTTTCCTCCACAAAGGTGAACACTGCCATGGGACAGGTGTACCACCAGTTGGGGAAACCCAGAAACACCGTGTCGTAGTCCTCCATGTTCTCCACTGTCTCCGCCAGCGCGGGCCGGGCATTTTCCGCTTTCTCCTCAGCGGCCCGGTCCAAGCACTGGTCGTAGTCGCTGGAGTAGGGCTCTGTGACCCGAATGGAGAACAGGTCGCCGCCCACTTTTTCCTGAATGTAAGAGGCCATAAGGGCGGCGTTGCCTGGGATCAGCACACTGGCGGAGGTGGCGGCGTCCACATCCACGGCGGAGGGGTCGTCCACCACCGTGTTGTCCGCCCACGTGAAGTAGGCAATCAGAATGTTGGAGGCTTCCGCCGCCGTCCCGTCCTCCGTTGGCGCAGGGGTGGGGGCGGACGTCTCCGAACCGGACGGCGGTTCGGTTGGGGGCTCCGCCCCCTGCTGGGAAACGGAGGCGGAGCAGGCGGTGAGCGCAAGGGTCAAGGCAGAAAGCCAGAAAAACAGGCGGTGTTTCATGAGACGGTACGCTCCTTTCGTTGGCTGCGGCCCAGGCGAAGGGCCAGCTTCTGCAGCAGGTATCCCACCAGTGTCCACAGTGCCAGCATGGCCAGCAGCTCCGCCGCCGTCAGGAGGACGGGCTTCTCATAGTCAAAAAAGGCGAACTGGGTGCGCAGAAAGAGGTAATCTGGAATGCGCTGGGCGAGGAAACAGGCGAGGCCCCATCCGGCGGCAGCCAGCGCCGCCAGCCGGAGCAGCCGCCGTCCTGCCGGATGCAGAGGCTTCCCGCCCCGTGTTTTCCGGCCCAGACCCAGAAAGGCGCTCCAATGGACCCCCAAGTGCAGGCCCGTAAGCAGCCAGGTCCACTGGCCGCAGGCCAGATGGATGAGCCGCGCGGCGGAGATCGGGACGGGCAGGTCCAGGAAGGACAGCGCGTGGCGGGACATGGCGATGCCGCTGACCATCTGCGCCAGCATGCTGATAAGCAGCAGAACCGCCAGCGCGGTCTGCAAAATCCTGGCTGGGGGGTATCCGCCTTTTCCCAGAGCGGCCAGCCATTTCCCATTCCAAATATGATGGAGGACAAAGAGGACCAGCGCCGCCGCCCCCAGCCACTCATGGACAGCCTGACCGGTGAGGAAATAGGCCATCAAACCCAGCAGGGTCAAGATCATCAGCAGGTCGGTAACGTGCCGCAGGGCAGAGGGAATTTTCATGAGCGGCCTCCTCTCCGCTTCCGGTCACGCGGCCTGATCCAGCTCCAGTCCCAGGCCGTTCACCCACTGGGCCACGGCATCCCTGCTGGCGGAGCCGGAGAACCGCTGGCCGTCCAGCCAGATTGCGCCGGAGGTCAGTCCCTCCACATTGCGGGCGCTGGAACCGATGCCGCTGGAGCCGGAGGTGCAGAAAGGAACGATGGTCTTGCCGCTGAAGTCGTAGGACTCCAGGAAGGTGGAGATAATCCTGGGAGTCTGGCCATTCCAGATGGGGTAGCCCAGGAAGATGACTTCATAATCCTCCATGTTTTCCATGCTGCCGGAAATCGCGGGGCGGGCGTCAGGGTCCCTGCCCTCTGCCTGGGAGCGGCTGTCGGAATCGGTATAGTCCAGGTCGGCGGAGGTATAAGGCTCCTGGGGTACGATCTCGTAGAGGTCGGCATCCAGAATGGCCTGCAGGTGCTCCGCGATGTTCTCGGTGTTGCCGGTGGCGGAGAAGTAGGCTACCAGCACCTCGGTCTCCTCGGCCGGAACAGGTTCGGGATCGGGGGCAGGCGCAGGTTCGACGGTCTCCTCCTGCGCGCCGTTCATCAGGATGGTGGCAACTTCGGCGCGGGTGGCGTTGCCCTGGGGATCAAAGCGGTTATTTTCCTTGCCGCTCATGATGCCGTTGGCGCGCGCCCAGTCCACGGCGGGGGCAGCATAGGCGGCGATCAGGTTCTCGTCGGCATAGTCCTGCCCCGCTTCGGCGTCAGGGCTGCCCGCCGCCCGCCACAGAATGGCGGCAATCTGCTCTCGGGTCACGGGGTCGTCCGGACCGAACAGTCCGTCGCCGTAACCGCCCACGACGCCGTTCTGGACGGCCCAGGCGACGGGTTCCGTGTACCAGCTGCCGTCAGGCACATCGGTAAAGCCGGCGGAGCCTGTCACCGCAGGGCTGCCCGCCTCCCGATAGAGGACGGTTGCCAGCATCGCCCTGCTCATGGCGCTGTCTGGTTCAAAGGTGGTGGCGGAGGTGCCGCTCATCCATTCATTCTCCACGCAGTATTGCACCGCGCCGGCGTACCATGCGTCGGCGGACACATCGGAGAAGCCAGTATCCTCCACCGCTGCCATAGCAGGTGCGGACAGCCCTATGCACAGGACTACCGCAAGCAAAAGGGATGCTATTCGTTTCAGGTTTTTCATCGTTTACGCTTCCTTTCCGTTTGATTCAGGCTTTGCCCACAGCCTGGCCGTTCTGCCGTTCTTCGGATGTTCTTTCATGATAAACGGGCTTACACGCCCGGCTTGACAAACATGCAGTCCTGCGGAAACCGCTTGATGGATTCGTCCCAATCCTCCGCAGGGATGTCCTGGATGGAAACAGAAATAAACCGCTTGTCGATACCCAGCTCCTGTTCCAGAAATGCCTGTGTTTTTAGAGCCAGCGCCCGTTTGGTTTGCTCATCCCGCCCGGGGATCATGGTGATAGCTACATGCGGCATGGTTATCTCCTCCTTTACAGACCCAGTCCATCGATCCAGGCTGCCACGTCCTCGCCGGCGCGCGCTGCGCCGGAGCCGTTCACATGGAAGCCGTCCAGAATTTCCGCTCCGGCGGCGCTGTTTGTCACGCTGTCCACGCTGGCGCCGAAACCACCGCCTCCGCTGGTGCAGAAGGGGATGATGGTCTTGCCGGAGCAGTCATAGGATTCCAAAAAGCTGAGGACGATCATGGGTGCGTCGCCCCACCAGATGGGGTAGCCTACAAAGATGGTGTCGTACTGCGCCCAGTTTTCCACCCGAGCGGCCAGGGCGGGGCGGGCCTGGTCCGCCTGCTCCTGCTGCGCCTGGTCCAGCAGGGCGTTATAGTCGTCGGTGTAGGGTGTTTCCGGCTCAATGGCAAAGAGGTCGCCGCCGGTCTCCGTTTGGATTATGCCCGCCAGGGTCTCGGTATTGCCCGACCATGAAAAATAGGCGATGAGGATGCCGCCGTCCTCCGCGCCGGCGTCAGGCGTGGTGTCCGGCGCGGCGGGCGCGGTCGTCTCGCTGTCCGCGGCGCTGCCGTCCGTCTGGGCATTCAGGCCGGCGTCAGACGGGCCGTTCCCGCAGGCTGCAAGGGAAACTGCCAGGATGAAAGCAAAAAGCAATGCAACGGGTTTTTTCACAAAAAATCATCTCCTTGATATGGAACGGGCAATCTTTCGCCTATCGGCGTTCGGCCGCGCCTCATATGGCGGGGTCGTCTGCTTTCTTTTGCAGTTCGTGCCGCAGGTAGTCCAGCCGCTCCAACTGCTTTTCCCGAAAGTGGATGTCGTCCAGCGTTGCCCGTCGGCGCTGCTCCAGCATCCGCAGCCGCGCCCCGTCCGAGTTTTCCTGCTCCAGCAGCAGGCGCATATACGCCTCCACCTCGTCGGTGGTGAAGCCAATGTCGTGGAGCGAGAGGATGGTGCTCAGCCGTTCCAGGTCCGTGTCGTCATACTGCCAGGCCCCCATCACTTTTTTCACCGCTCCGCACAGTCCCCAGCTTTCGTACTCCTTTAAGATTTTGATGGGGATATGATACTGCTCGCTCGCCTCTTGCATCGTCATGGCTTCACTTCCAAAATAAAAATGTAGACGCCCCTTCGGACGCCTACATTCTAAAACAAGAAAAGAAAAATGTAAAATACTTGTTTTGTATCTTGAAAAATGCTTAATTTGGATTTTTAAGGCTCTTCAAAAACGCAGAAGCCGCAGGCGCGGCAGCCTGATCCTTTTTCCACACCAGAACCGTGCCGGACCGCATGGGCGGTGCGAGTGGGAGGAAGCGCAGCCCCTCATAGGTGCAGTGGAGCCGCAGGGTGACAAATATACCCATCTCCTGCTGGGCCAGCATAGCCATATTGTAGGGCAGGTTTCCGTGGGCCACCGTCTCCACCTGTCCGGCATATGGTCCCATCCACTGCGCAAACTGCTGCTGGACCAGCGCTCGGCCGGTCAGAATTAAGGGCTGCCCCGCCAGATCCTCTGGGGTGAGGCTCTCCCGTTCGGCAAGTGGGCTGCGCTCGCTGACCAACGCCCCCCATTCCTCCACCACTGGTATGCGGAAGAACTCATATTTGCTGATATCCACCGGCTCCAGCAGCAGGCCGAAATCCAGAACGCCCCGCTCAATGCGCTCCTTGATATTGTCGGAGTTGCCGCTGTAAAATTGATAGTCCACCAGCGGATATGTCCTTTGGAATGCGGCCAGCCGCTCCGCCAGATAGGATACTGCGCGCAGCTCGCCGCACCCGATGGAGATTTCTCCCGTCAGCTCGCCCTCCTGCCGCTGGAACTCCTGCCGGGTCTTTTCCGCCAGATCGATGATCTCCTGCGCCCGTCGGCGCAGGAGGATGCCGTCGTCCGTCAGAATAATCCGGTATTTGCTGCGGCGGAACAGCTTTACGCCCAGTTCCTCCTCCAACTGCATCAACTGACGGGACAGGGTGGGCTGCGTCAGGTGGAGCAGCGCCGCCGCCCTTGTGATGTTTTCCTCCCGAGCCACCACCAGAAAGTATTTTAAAACCCGCAGTTCCATTGCACCGCCTCCCTTGTGTTCAGCATAGCACAGTCCGCCGTATTTGACAACAAGGAATGCCCGTCCTGTATTTTTCAGAATAGGAAACAGGTATTTGCTATTTCTGCGAAAGCGTTCTATGATGGATACAAAGAAATCGCAGCAGGAGGGCTTTTTCCATGAAATACACGACGCTTGGCAATTCCGATCTGCGGGTATCCCGCATCTGTATGGGCTGCATGGGTTTTGGCGACGCGGCGCACGGCCAGCACACCTGGACCATCGACGAGGAACAGAGCAGGGCCATCATCCGGCGGGGGCTGGAACTGGGGGTCAACTTTTTCGACACCGCCATCGCCTATCAAAGCGGGACCAGCGAGCAGTATTTGGGCCGCGCCCTGCGGGATTTTGCCCGGCGGGACGAGGTGGTGGTGGCTACCAAATTCCTACCCCGTACCAACGAGGAAATCGCCGCGGGCGTTTCCGGTCAGGAGCATATCCGCCGGATGCTGGATAAAAGCCTGCAAAACCTGGGGATGGAGCATGTGGACCTCTACATCTACCACATGTGGGACTACCAGACCCCGCTCCGCGACATCATGGAGGGGCTGAACGAGGCGGTGAAGGCGGGCAAAGCCCGCTACATCGGTATCTCCAACTGCTTCGCCTGGCAGCTCTGTCAGGCGAACGCTCTGGCTGAGCGGGAGGGCTGGGCCAAATTTGTATCCGTTCAAAGCCACTACAACCTGATCTTCCGAGAAGAGGAGCGGGAGATGGCGCCTTTCTGCGCAGAGGAGGGTATTGCGATGACCCCGTACAGCCCCTTGGCCGGCGGGCGGCTGTCCAGGCGCCCGGGAGAGACTTCCAAACGGCTTCAGGAAGACGGCTATGCCCGACTGAAATACGACGCGGCGCACGATCTGGACGCGCCCATCCTGACACGGACGGCGGAGCTTGCGGAGCGCCGCGGCGTTTCCATGACGGAAATCGCGCTGGCCTGGCTGCTGGCCAAATCAGCCGTCCCCGTGGTTGGGACAACCAGGCTTTCCCACATGGAGGGGGCGGCCAAGGCGGTGGAGCTGGCACTGACTGCGGAAGAGTGCACCTATCTGGAGGAACCCTATGTTCCCCATCCTCTGGTGGGCGTTATGGCGCAAAATACTGCCGCCGCCGCGAAGAAGCCCCATGTGTGGTCTGTGGGTACGCAGAGACTTTGATTTTTCCGCGCCTGGCGGAGTTCCCCCAAAATACCGCGAAAACCGATTAGCAGAAAAGGTATCGTTGTAATGAGCCGCCTCGACAAAAACGAACCATAGGCAAAATCCCCCTATGCAGGAAAGCGCCTGCATAGGGGGATTTTTATGTCAGGGAAAAAATATTCGCCCATATTTTGCTATCGCCCCGCAGTTATCGGGGCATAACCGCATAGAGCGTCTCCGGCAAGGTAAAATAATGACGTTACTTTGATATGCGGAGGTCTCAATATGAACGAAAACCAGATAACCGCCGGACGGGTCCGTGATTTTGCGGCACACCTGCGCGCGGAGGAGCGCAGCGCGGGGACGATAGAGAATTACCTGCGCCACATCCGCGCCTTTTCCCGCTGGCTGGACGGCAGGGACGTGACCAAAGCCGCGGCAGCCGCATGGAAAGCGCATCTCGTGTCCGCGGGCTACGCCCCTGCCACCATCAACGCCATGCTGGGCA
>NZ_BAAGGY010000028.1:0-37953 GCF_054658635.1 Agathobaculum sp. TL06 | reverse complement strand
CCACGACTTTGACCGCAAGGGAGACATCCATGAGCATTGGACAACGCTGACCGGCCATCCCAACTGGGAACAGTATCAGTAAGACGTCTGCCGCGGCAGTCCGGTAAGAAAGAATAAAGAAAGTGGGGGCATAAAAACAGGCAGGTATTGCGGCTGCAATACCTGCCTGTTCCTTCATTTGGAAGATACCTTTACAGGGGGTACCGCCGCTCTTTCCGTATCACTACCCAATTTTGCCCTTTATTTTACCCCGCAGCCATTTTCTGCCCTCCATATACGAGGTTATCTCTACATTCACAATATCCTCCGGACGGAATTGGCTGTCTTCAAACTGCCTGGCATAACGGCAAACGACCGTGCAGCCATCCGTCAACCGCGCAAACACACCGCCCTTATATTTGCTGATGATAGTGGCAAGCCGGGTCGAACCCACAGGATGACGGTACTCCGCCCCAATATACGGATCAGGCGCGGCGTCCTTTACCGAAATTTCCAAATTCCCCTCGTCCGCCGCTATCACTTTTGCTTTCAGCTTTTGCCCCGGCCGGTAAACAGACCGCAAATCTCCAAGGCAGGAATAGGACAATCCGGATTGAGTCACCGTATAGTCAAAACCATGACAGGACATCGTCAGCAGGCCCGGCCCAACACTCAGGATCTCACAGCTTGTTATGTCGCCGGCCTGCAGCCGCTCAACCATTGTCATTTGCCATCTCCTGCGGTCCATCGCCCGTACCCGTGAGGCGATGGCAAATTCATTCAGCCGGTCTACCGCTATAATCACAAAATCCACATTCGCCCCGCCCATATGGTTGAGCACGAAGCTCTCTCTTTCCTCGCCCTGCCACCATATCAACGGCTCCGGAATCAGTATCTTTACGCGGTACGGCACAATCACAATGCAAGTAATTTCATCCGGCCCGTCGCCATCTCCCTCTGCGCTGTCCATGAAAGGCGCCGCAATCTTCTCTACGCCGATCACAGTTCCATGCAGCAGCGCTCCGGACTGGTAGGAAGCATAAATACTGTTCCATTCTGTCCGTCCTTCTGGAGTCAGTTCCTTATCCAGTTCTTTATAATCCGATTCAAAAAACCTTTGCCGTGAGCTTTCCAGCCATTGCTGCATTCTCTGGTCAATCCCCATGACGTTTTCCCTCCAAACTTTTTATTTTCAGGCGGCCCGCGCTGTCTGTGTATGCCGCTACGCACGGTACATTTGTCCCGATCCGTTCCAATTGTCCTTCCTCTGCCAGAAGCATCACCTGTAAGGTCTTTATCTGCGCTTTTTTCCGCATTACAGACAACTGTGTATCGCAGCGCCATTCCATCCCTACTGGGACATAAAGGATCAAAAGCTGTAATTCCCGTACAGCGTAGTATGCCAGCATCAAATACGGTCTCGGAGGCGTCATTATCTCAGGCGCATCCCCTTGTTCGGCAAACGAAAAAGCGATATCAAATGCACGGATAATATTGCGGTCACACTCCTTGCCAGGCATCACAAGATCTCCTGTGTTTTCCTCAATATGGATATCCCCTTTATACCGCAGCTGCTGGATAATACTCTTTGCAGCCTTCTCCTCCATACCGAAGCACAGCCGGAGAAATGTTTTGGCCTGGCGCATCTTCATGCAGCCCAACCGTTCCAGAGCATCCAGCAACTTGATTTGCGGCTTGCTGTAATACATGGAATTCATATCGCCAACCTCCGTTTCACTTGGTTTAGCACGGGATCGAGCAGCGCTTCGCTCCCCATCTCCACGATCGTACTGAAAATGACCTTGGCGGTGTAGACCAGCGTATTGGAAATCGCCTCGTTCTCGTTCTGCCGCAGCTTGTACAGCGCCTCGTCGAGCACATCGGCATCCAGCCGCCGGAGCGTGTCGCGGACATAGCCCTGCGGGTAGGTACAGGCGCCAAGCTGCAGCCGGCCGCAGTAGTACAGCCACGAGACCGCGTCCCGGAACACCGCCGCTTCCTCCGGCGCATAGCGGGAAAGCTCGCATCGCTGCAAGATCGCCGCTATGGCCTCACGCCCGTCATCCGCGCCCGCGCGCGGAACTGTCGGAAGCTCATCATCAGTATCCCTATACTCTTTCTTACTCTTCTCTTTCTTACTTGTGTGCGGTTTTTGCAGGTCTAAAACTGCTGTTTCCGCACTTCTGGAACTGCCGTTTTGGCAGGTCAAGACCTGCAGATTTTGCAGTTCTTGGTGTGCCGCTTCGGCAGGTCTTGCCTGTGCGCCATCCTCCATATCCGGCATGTTTTCCACCATATTATCCAGAAAGCCGCCAGAAGGCTCCTGTTCTCTGCCCTCATCCACTTCATTCAGAAGTGCCATTTCTGCAGGTCTTGGCTCCGCGCAGAACGGCGCGCAGTCATAGCCGTAGGCCGCCTTTCCGTCCAGCGCCACCTCGGCCAGGAAGATGCGGTTGGGCAGCCCGCGGCCCTGCCGCTGCTCCCAGATCAGTTCCCTGTCCGCCAGCTCCTTAAAGCAGGCGATCGCCTTGCGGTATGAGACCTGCAGCTCCTGCGCCAGATCCTCGCGCGTGTAGATGATGTACACCTCGCCGTGCCGGTTCACCCAGCCGTTGCGGCGGGACAGCTGGTAGCGGTTGAGCAGGAACGTGTAGGCCACTTTGCTCTCCAAACCCATATCCCTGTAACGCGGGTCGCAGAACAGCCAGCGCGGCATCTGCATGTGGAAATAGGAAATGGCGCCGGACAGCTTCATCAGCGTAAAGTCCGGCCGATCTTCTGCAGCGATGTTCTTTTTCATAAGGCAGCATCCTCGCTTTCGTTGTCTAATTCGTTGTTTCGATCCAGTTCCTGTTGGTATTGGTCGATCTGGTCGTCTGTTGGGATAAATGTCGTATGATCGGGCATATCATCCTCCTGATCGGGATCGTCCGGCTGCAGCAGGTCGGAATAAGGGGACTTCGGCTCTGCTGGCAGTTCAGGAGGGTTCGCCGCCGATCCTGCATCCGGCGCAGGCGGCTTTTTGCTTTCCCCGCCCGCCGTACCGTCCTGCCTGTCCGGCGGATAGTCCCGAATGGAGACCGGCCGCAGCTTGCGGTGGTCGGCAAATTCCGGCGGCGTTATCTTGTACAGCAGCATCGGGTACTGCCCGCGCAGCAGGACGATGCACCTGTCGTTGTCCAGCCGCAGCACCTCGTCCGGCTGCATGAGCGCGCGCTGGGTGTTGCTCCGCGTCATGGAGTACGGCCGGATGTTGTTCTGCAAGGGGGAGAACAGCGGCGTCTGCGGCTGCTGGTGGTTGGTCACGCGGATGGTCGTCATGCCGCATTTCTCCGAGATGAATTTGGCGCTCGTCAGGTCGTTCACACCCAGACAGATGGTGGCGTCGCAGCAGGCCGCGATCTCCTCCCACTCGTGCCGCGGGTACATGTCCGCCAGCTGGGAGATAGACTGCACCAGCACCTGGCAGCTCATGCCGAACGACCGGGTGAACGCGATGGAGCGCTTGAAATCCCCCAGCTTGCCGATGGACGGGAATTCGTCCAGCAGGAAGTTCACCCGCACCGGCAGTTTGCCGTCCTTCGTTTCTTTCCGCGCGTATGCTTCCAGACGGGAGAACAGCATGGTGAAGAACAGCGAGGACAGGAAGGTGTAGGTGCTGTCCTGCGCGGACAGGATGCAGAAATAGGCGCAGGGCTTCTGCCCGGGCAGGGTGAGGTCTATCGTGCTGTCCGAAGTCAGGCTGTCCACCAGCGCATCGTGGAACACGTTCAGCCGGTTGCCGAGGCCGATCACGATGTTGCCGCGCAGGTTCTCCTTTGCGTTCAGGAACAGGCCGTAGGGGCCTTTGGCCGGATGCCCGGCCGGCAGCTTCTTTATCGTCTCATCTATCTGCTTGAGACCGTCCTCGCTGAGCAGGGCCAATATCCGCCCCAGCCTCCGTTCGGACAGCGGCTTTGGGCGTCCGGCCCCGTCCGTGTCCTGCTGCACATAATAGAGCAGCGCCGTGAGCAGGTTGAGCTCGGCTTTGCTCCAGAAATCGTTGGTCTCCTTCTCGCTTGAGGTATTGGCGATGATGGTGGACGCGATGACCGGTATGAGCCGCGGGTCGTGGTCTGCTTCGCCGATCGGGTCCCAGCGGTCCGAGTGCTCCATATCCAACAGGTTGAACACCCGCACTTCGTAACCCTGATCGGTCAAATAGCCGGCCATACTGCAAAATAATTCCGCCTTTGGGTCGGTCAGGACGATGCTCTCGCGCCGCTTGACGCACTGGAAGACGAACGGCCGGACGAAACCCCAGCTCTTGCCGGTACCCGGCGCGCCCACGACCAGCAGGCTGCCGGCGAGCCCGGATTTTTTGCTGGAAGCGACATAGTCCGCGTAGGCGTCGCTGTCCAGCGGGTCGTCCTTGTACTTGCCGTAGACCGTGCCGGTAAGGCCGTCCAGCCTGCCTACATCCAGCACCCGCTCCATCTCCTCCCGCTTCATGAACCGGCTCGAGCCGTGCGTACCGTCCGGCAGGACATCGAACCCGCGCCTGTCCTTTACCGGATGGTAGCCGGATATCCAGTTATACCCCTTGCGCGTCAGCAGGCAGGCCATCGTGACCAGCGCGGCGGTGACAAAAATACCGGTGGGGGTAAACGGGGCGACCAGATTTAAAAGCGGGTTTACCGTCCAGATATCGGTTATCCCGCTGTCCGCGTCAAAGGACTGGCGGATGCCGAGCCGGACGGAGTTTACCAGCATGCCGTAAAAGTACCAGATGACCACGCCAAGGGCGGCGTACAGCTTCCAGTCCCCCGGGTGCCGGTCCCGCCAGCGTCTGGTCTTTTTCAGTACCCGCTCCTCCAGTTTGGCGATCTGTTCAGACAGGCGGCGCATGGCGCTCACCGTCCTTCAGCCGGTCCAGGATGTCATTGGAAAGGGTGGCGGAGGAATAGAACGGCGGCCTGTAATACTGCTTCAGAAAGCGGTTCTGCTCCTGAAAGCCTGCCAGCACCAGCCGCTGGTACCCCTTCCGCCGGATCTGATGCGCGGTCTCCTCTATTTTCCGGATATCCATGTCCGCGACCAGCAGGAACGCCGTATGATCTTTCGGAGCGATCCAGTCTGCGCCGGTCCCGCTGTCCATCTTGCCGCCGAAGCCCCACAAGGCCCTGCACATCTTTGTCCGGTAGTCCGGATGCTTCAAGATATGGAGCTGGCGCACGCCCTGCATGGAGCAGGGCAGGTAGAGGCACGGCTCCTGTGCCATCCGGTAAAAGCGGCCGTATGATACGCAGCGGCTTCGTGCCGATACTGCTTTGGACGATCCGTGCAGGGCGGTATGGATCGCCGTATAGTCAGCGCCGCAAAACAGCAGCGCCCCACAGGTACAGCCAGCGCCGGTGCAGACGCCTTGCAGGAAATCTGTCTCCCGCGCAGGGTTTACGACTCGGTCCATGCCGGGCGAGACATAATACACCGCATATACGGTGTCCTGCAGCCGGAGCAGCCCTGCTATCTGGTTATTCCCCAGCACCTGTTGTCCCCGCCTTGCGCGCAGGGCAAATGCCGGCAGATAACCGTCCCTGCTCCGCAGCTCCTCTATCGCTGTCAGATAGGGGTAGATGCCGGCAGCATACATCGTCGCCGTGATCTCAGCATGCTCGAACCGCCGGCCCACCCGCTGTGTGTGGGCGTCAGGCTGCAGGGGGATGCCGCTGTCCTGTAAGAGGCGGTACCCCTTTCTCGTCAGCCGCCAGCCGTATACGGGATCGCAGGCTTTCAGCAGTTTTTCCTTCTGCAGTTCCTCCATGAGGGACGTGCGGAAGACCGAACCTGCGTACCGTTGCACACATGCGTCCCCCACGTTGCGGCACCAGCCGATCAGCCGTGCGACCTCCTTCGCATTCCGCATCGCCATGCCGGTCCTGCCCCCTTTCCGGAAAATACCGTCCTGCTTTGCATAGGCCGCGGTATTTTCCGCCTGTTGTCCGGCCGCTTCCAACTTTTCATGTGCTTCAACCTCCTATATATGGATTTTTCGCTGTTTTTACGCAGTACCGTCCGGTTTTGCAAACCAACAAAGCCGAACGGTACTACCGTATGCTTTTGCACTAAAATACCGTCCGGCTTTGTCCAAAGTACCGTATCCGTTTTTCAGGGCTTGGAGCGGTTTGCAGCCGTGTCTTTCCCGAAATTCCGGCCGGAAAGATAGGCCGCGGCCTCGTGATAGGGCAGCACCGTGATCTCCGTATAGCCCTTGCCGTCCGGTACGGTGTCCAATATGAGGCTCACGGTGAACTGGTCGTCGTCCTCGAACAGCACGCCCTTGAGGGCGTTGGTCACGGCCTTCCATTCGCGGTTGTCCGGATCGTAGACGTTTCCGCCCCTCCGGTCCGTGTGCTCCGTGATGGCCACGAACGCGTGCCGGTACCACGGCAGCACGCCGCCGCGCCCGCGCCACTGGCGAAGCAGCTCCAGCAGGCTGTTCTCGATGTATCCGGTCGTCCGCCGCCGCGCGTTCTGCAGCAGCGTGTCCAGCCGGATCGCCGTCCAGCCCTCCCGCGTCACCGAGACCGTCCCCGTGAGGACGGGAGCGCGCGGTACCAGCCGCAGCGGTTTTCCCTGCCTGCCCTTCTCCAGCAGCCCGCCGAACGTGCGGCGGGCCGTGAGCACCGCTGTCTCTGCCGCGCACAGGGCCTCGTCCGCCGTCCGGCTGCGTTCCGGCGCATCCGGCGGCAACTGCTCCAGCTCCCGCGCAAGGTGGTATGCCTCCTGCAAATAGAAACTGGGGGTGTGTTCATTCGTCATATCCGGTATCCTCCTCTTCGGTATCCATATCTGTCCTGCCGTGTCCCCACGCCGTGCGCTGCTGCCGGAGCCGTTCCAGTTCCTGCCGCTCCCGTATGCGCTCGATGTCCCGCGGGTCGGTGGTGATGAGTTCCAGCTCCCGTTCGGACGCGATGATATCCACGCCCAGCCGGTTGCGCCCCGCGCAGAGCAGCGCCTGCCCGCGCGCAAACTCCGCGTGCATCTGCATCTCCTCATCCGTCAGGTGGTAATGCTGCTGGATGAGCGCCGCCTCCTCCGGCTCGGTCATCAGGGCGAACTTGATGCGCGCATTGTTGAGCAGCGCCTTGCCGTACTTGCCGTTCTCCAGCGCAAAGAAGTCCTCCAGATCCTGCGACGCGCCGATGGCCGCCGCACCATACCCGCGGACGGTCTTGAACAGCTCAAGGACGAACCCAGCCGCCTCGGGGTTGGAGCCCGCGCCGATGAGCGACCAGATCTCATCCAGGATAATGATCTTCTGCTCGCTGCGCGAGCGCTTGCAGTAGTCCAGACAGATATCCGCCGCCAGCAGGGTGCCGAAAGCCAGCAGGTCCTTGCCAATGTCCGAGATATCCAGCACGATGTATTTGTTGCCCATGTCGATGTTGGTCTCCCTGCCAAGCCCCGCCGCAGAGCCGTTTACGAACCGGCTCAATACAGACGCCAGCGATTTCGTATCCTCCTGTTCCATGAGCAGGTCATAAAAGTCCCTTGGCGTGGGCTGCCGCTTGGGCTGTCCGTCTTCGTCCAGCAGGCTGTCGTTGTCCCGCGTGATGCCAAATCGCCCATATAAGCGGGTGAGGGCAACGTCCAGACGGCTCATATCCTCCTCGGTAAGGCTGCGGCGCAGCAGGGAGAAATAGATGTGCAGCCGGCTGATCTTGTCCGCGAGCAGCGAGTCCCCGCGCGTCTCCGTCCGGTCCAGTTCCGCGTTCACATCCAGCGAAGTCCGCCGGATCTCCATGAAGTTGATGCAGTCCGTGGAGGAGGGCGCGAGCCTGATGTACAGCCCGCCGATCGCCTCGCACGCAGCGCGGTATTCGTGGCCCTTGTACGGGGCGATGAGGAAGACCTGCCTGCCCTGCTGGCGGTACCGCATGGCGATGATCTGCAGAAGGAAGGTCTTGCCCGCGCCGGACATGCCCAGCCCGACCACGTTGGCGTTGCTGTAACGGTCGCTGTCAAAGATATCGAGCATACAGACCGAACGGCTGCGCCGGTCCCGGCCGATGAGGATGCCGTTCTACTCGCAGAGCTCCATGGAGTAGAACGGGAAGGAACCTGCGACACCGGACAACAGCACATTGCGCCGCGCCTTACGTGCGATCTCCGGAGACACCGACACCACCGGCAGGAAGGAATGGAACGCCTGCTCCTCCTCGTAGTCACAGCGCTTGCAGATGATGTCCTGCGACGAGCAGTAGCGCTCCACCTCGGAAAGCCGCACCTCCAGCCGTTCGGGTGTGTCCGCCGTGACCTCGATCAGGGTGTACATATCGTAGTAGTCCTCGTTCGCACGGTTCATCTGGGACTTGATGTACTGCCCTGCATAGATGGCACTGTCCATCTGCTCATAGTCCGCGCGGGTATCGTCCACGTCGCGCATCCGGCTGCGGCTCCACATAGTGGAGTTCGCCACCTTGGGCAATATCTTTTCCCGCGGCTGCCGGTGCAGGGTGACGGAGAGCGAGATCCCGTCCCCCAGCCCCACGAGCGCCGCCAGCCAGCCGCCGCGCACCAGGCTGCGGTAGCCGTAGCCTGCGATATACAGATAGGCGTGGCAGATGCCGTCCAGTTCGATGTGAGCCCGCGCAGTGAAGTCCGCTGAGGCGGGGCAGATCAGGTCCATCACGCCGGTGGGCTTGTATTTTTCGGTCTTTGCACCGCGTTTTTTCCGGCCACGTTTTGGTTTGGCAGTCGTTTCTTCGTCCGTTGTCTCCACATCTTCGTTTTCCTGCTTCACGGCGGCTCCCGCTGTCGCAGCGGCTTCAGCCGCGTCCGCGTCTGCTTCCGCGTTTTCCTCTGCCGCAGCAGACGCGAAGCAGTCCTCCAGCATAAAGCGGAAGCCCACCGGCAGGCGGATGTTCCGGCTGGTCCCCTTGCACAGCATCCCGAAGACCGTCTCCACCATCTGGTTGTCTATATACTGCGGCTCCACTACCGTGAGCCCGCAGCGGGCGAGATACCCTTTTGCCGTGGCCGCAACGCGGTACAGCTCCCTGTATGGGCCTGGTCCCATGTCCGCTTCATACTGGTACGCGATGAAGAAGCGTGTGGTAAAGGCGCCGTCCTGCACCATGCTGCGCACCTGCCGGATATTATCCTCGATGCACTGCCGGCACAAGGGGGCTGTTTCCCGTTCCCAAAATTCCTGCATCCGTCTGGTGTAGTGCTCCACATCCACGGGCTGGGACAGGCAGAGGATCTGCAGATCACTGGGCGCGATGCGCAGCCAGGCGGCAAAGCAGCTGATGATGCGCTCCCGCTCCGCTGTGTTCTGCAGGAAGAAGTTCATAGGCAGTACCTCGAACAATCCAACCAGCCGGCCGTCCCGGGTACGGATCACGCCGCGGTCTATATCCGCGATGGGCAGGCTGCCCTGCAGGTCCTTATCTGCGGGCGAGAGGCTTTGCGCCGCGCCGGCCTGCGCGCCGAAGATGATCTCTTTTGCGTTCATATTTGATAATGCCTCCTTTGTTCAGTGCGATGCGGCGGTTTTTCCGCCAGAGAATATAAGTAATAAGGAACCGCGACAGCGGCTCGTCCCGAATGCCTGCCAGTGCAAATCCGCAGACCGGCACCAGCAGGCAGAGCGAGAGGATGAGCTTCACGGTGAGGGAGAATGGGGTAAGGTTCGCTATCAGGGTGCAGAGCCCTACGGTAGGCACAGCAAGCACCACCGCTTCCAGACAGTTGCGCAGCTCGAACAGGCCGAGCACGCGGCCTGCGTCCGTGAAATTCACGGGGATATAGTAAATGTCTTCATTTGGCTGCATCCTGACCACCTTCCGCTTTTTCCATTACAACATCGAATAATCTCTCGCGCTCACATTGGAAGTCCCGCAATGCAATGGCGGTATTTTGAATACGGCTGTGCAGTATTGTTTCCAGAGCGCATAATATCCGCTCTCTGCTCCTTGGCGTGAGGGAAAATTCCATTCGCTCGATACAGTTGATCCGCTGTACTGTAATGCCGGACTGTGCAGATAATTCACGAAGCGTTATGCCGTGTTTGATACGAAAAAGCCTTATGCGCAGCACATGTCCGTCTGAATATGGGTTCATGATTCTATCTCCTCCTCTCATCCCAGCACCCAGAACGGCCCGCCGGCCGCGGCGCCTTTGTTGCATTCCGCGAGGAACACGCCGAGATCCCATTCCTTCTGGCTGCGCTCGAAGCTTGCGCAGTCCGCGACTAGGATCTTGCCACTGTCCGTGACGCCGCGCAGCACGATGAAATGTCCCCCACGGGTGAAATGCCCCGCGGACATGATCGCGATCACGAGCTTGCCGTCCTGCAAGGCATTTACCAGCTCGCTCCCGCTCCGGCCGATGCCCCGGCAGGGGACGTTGTAACGCGCCGCTCCGTCCGGTATCAGGCTGTGGTAGCTGCCGCTGCCCTCGCAGCGGTGGCCGGTGCGCACAGACCAATCGCAAATTTCTGGCGGCAGGACAGTTTTGTTCGTGAGCGTGGATACGCAGATGGCGAGCGACGTAGGCCCGCAGCCCGCGCCCGCGATCGTGTTCGTCTTGCCGTACATCAGACTGCCCCAGCGGGCGTCATACTGGCTGAAATACACGACGTCCTTGGAATTTCCACGGCCGGTGAACACCACATCGGAGAAATCCATATCCGCTGTGTTGTCCACAGACCCGCCCGGCGCACTGTATTCTGCGTCGCAGATGGTATTGTAAATGACCTCCGCCCACATGCGCTGCTGTTCGTCCATGCCCAGTTTGTCCATGAGTTCGGCGGGCGTCATGTCTGAGATCACCAGCACATAGCCGGTGAAGCTGCCCTCCGCGTCATACTCCGCCTCGAGGTCATATTGGAGCTTGGCCTGCATGGTCTGGACGATCTTCGCCTCGTCTATCGTCATCACATCCTGTTCGCTGTACACCGAGGTGATGGCGATCATCCAGTAATCATTCGTATTGCCGAGCCGCGTCTCGATGCGGATAAAGCCCAGATCCTCGGGCAGGAGCGAGACGAGCCGGTCTACCGCCTGCTGCTCCAGCGTGCGCTGCCGCTTCCATGCGGCGGTGAGTTCCTCCGCATGGGCGGTCATCTGCTGGATGTCTGCCGAGGAGACGCTGGGCGAACCAAACAAATTGCATGGGATAGACAGCAGCATCAATAGCGGCAGGCCGAGACAGACCAGCACGGCGATACCTGCGGCTTTGAGCAGTGCCGGTGCGGCCTGCGCTGCGGCGGCGGCGATACGGCCGCCGTTACTTTTTCTTTCTTCGTTTATGACGTTTCCCTCCTCTTTCTGTGGGCGTCCTATCCCGTGTGAGCGGCTGTGCGCTGCGCCGTAAGGTACGCGGCTGGATGGCAGGCGGCGGCGCCACCATATCCGGCGTGCGAACGCCCGGGGTGACATCCGGGTGGGATGCCGTATCCGGACGATCTGGTTTTCTTTCCCGTCTCGCTGGGGTAACTGCCGGGCGGCGGTCTGCGGGGGTAACGTCCGGCTGCAGCTTTGCGGCTGGCTGCACATGTGCCTGCGGCGGCGCGGCAGGTGTCACAGCTGCCGCTTGTGCGGGCGTGACCTGTGCTGCCGCCTGTACAGATGTCTTGTGCGGTGCGGACGGCGTCACCCGGGCAGGGGACGGAACCCCCTGTTCTACCGTCGAAGGCGTCTGGTGTTTTGCCGCAGAGACAACACGACCAGCCGCCGGCTGTACTGCTCGCGGCGGGGCTTTCCGCGCTGGGGAGATACGGGCCTTATCTGCACGGCCGGACGCCATACTGCCAGCGGCAGCCGTTGCAGCGGATGCTCTGGCGATCGGTACCGTATCCTGTTTTGCCTGCGCCGTCCCTCCAGCCGGTACAGACGAGGTGACCGGCTGTACCGCCCGCTGCTCTGTATTGGATATGGATGTATGGTCTTCCACGCCCATCCGCTCCTGATGTATATGCCGTGGCGACGGCGGCATGACTGGGCTGATCTTACCCGCCTGCTGGGCGCGGTCTGGTTGCGTTGTTCCATGACTTTGCGCAGAGATCGTATGACCGCTGGGCTCCAGCGCGTGGTTTCTGCCATCCTGCAGCGCCTGTTCCGGCGGCCGCGGCGTGACCGGAGAGACCATATGGCTGGCCTGCTCATCCGCTGTGCGCTGCGGTATGACCGGCGGCAATCTGCCGTCTGCCTGCGGCGGGTCCATGCGGCCAAACCCCGCCGGCAGGGGACGCACGGGCGGGGCGGGCGGCATCACCCTGCTGCCTGCTTCGGAGACAGTCTGTGATGTACTTTTGTTTTCCGCCACATGGCTGCTGATATAGCTTTCATCATCAAAGTCATCCGCATCGATAGAGACCGTCCTGCGCACCTGCTGCATCATCTCCGTATTGTTCGCACCGTACCGGCGGCGGAAAGCCTCCAGCTCCTGCGCGGCCCGCATACCCGAGCCCGCACCGCGAGCCACAGCCGTCCCCTCTGCCGCCGTCCGGCTGCGGATGCTTTCCTTCCGACTGTCTGACAGCCTGCCGCTGGAAACCGGTCCCCCTGTATCGTTCTTCCCCATGCCGCCCCAGAGCGGGTCTTCCCGCGGCGGCGGGCTGGAGGTATTGCCGTGTCCGGCGGACGGTGTGTGTTTCGCCGCCGTGCGCGTCACGACGGACGCGATGCTGCGCAGGGTCATAGCGGTGAGCGCGCCGGGGAAGCGCGCACCCAGCGGGTCCCCGGTGAGCACGGGATTCAGGCCGATGCGCAGGATAATGCTGTCCATCTTCTTTGCCATGCGAACGATGCCAACCACGAGCATCGCCCACGGGATGATGGCCGCGCCGTTCGGGTCTGTGGACAGCGCGGACAGCACCAGCTTGACAAACACCAGGTTGAACACCATGAGTACGCACATGCTGGCGAACATCCGCAGCCAGCCGCGGAAGATATCGCCCGTGCTTTTCGACCCGCCCATCGCAAAGGCCAGCGGCGCGCAGTATGTGAGGACGCAGAGGATGACGTACCGCTCCGCGACCTCGAAGAACAGCCGGACGAGCTGCCACTGGATGACGATGTTCGCCACGATGACGATGAGCCAGCCCGCATTAGGGAGCGTATCAAAGGTCTCCTCCCCAAAGGGGTCATAGGTGATGGCGTCCGGTACCTGCAGCATCTCCATGACCGTGGTGGACAGGCCGAAGCCGATATCACAGATCTGCCGGCTGACGAACAGCAGGAAGGAGAACATCGCGCTGCGCAGGAACAGCCGCCCCGGCTCCTCCGCCTCGATGCCGACGCCCGAGGCCATGGAGCGCATCGCCTGATACGCCAGATTGCCGATGAGCAGCGCCCAGCCCACCGCGACGAAGATATTCGCGATATCGTCTATGACCGACACGCGCTCCGCGAAGTAGGACAGGTCTACGGTGAACAGCTCCATGAGCTGGTCCAGCAGATATTCCACCATCTCATACCAGAGCGACGCTAACCACTCGAACAGGGCTTTTACTAATTTTTCAAGAATGTCATGCGGCCTCCCTTCTGATGAACGCAAAAAAACGGCGCCGCATCAGGGAAAATATGATACGACGCCGCTAATAGAAAAGACGCTTCAGTAACAGAAGCGTCTTTATCTTATTCAGTTGTTATCCTCATGTTTTTTCTTTCCTGTCCCTGCAGCTTCTTCTATCATCCCTGTGACCACGGCATTAAGCTGTGCTGCATTTTGTGAAGAGATAACAGGCTTTCCGGTTTCCGCCTCAAGGGCTTGTTTAGCTATTCCGGCTACGTTACCGCCGCGGCGGGCAACCTCTACATTTTCTGCAAAAGTTTCCGGCTTGGCCTCTTTGGAAATATCCTTTGTTGAGGTTTCTGCAAGCATATTCAGGATAATTTCCGTTGTCGTCATATTATCCCGCAGATTTTCCTTTTTCAGACCCTTCAGCTTTTTATACTGCCGCGTCGTCATACCAGACCATGCACGGGTGATCTCGTCTGTAAGTATTGCATACTCAACACCCTTTTGCACACCGCGATCCTGCCATTCGTCTGTAAGCTCTTTGCGGACCTGGATCGCCTGCAGCCGTTGGTTGATCCATTCTCTGGAATACCCCTTTTTCAGGTAGGTCTCAAGCGCACGGTCTATGATGAGTTCCGGATCTATGGTTTCTTCGATCCGCTCCCGTCCGACTTCTGCAAGCCACAGTTTGAACGGCTCTGCTTTGGGAGAGGGGATCGATTGGATGATGCGCAGCAATTGTTCGGTGTTTGCAGCAAGCGTTTTGCGGAGCTTTCCTGTCGCGGTTCGCATGGCTATCTGGGGACAATTTGTCCCCAGGTACGTACCCAGCTGCGCATCTCGCTTACGCATCTTTTTTAAATAATCAGTAGGATTTACGCTGTCCGTCAAAATCGCAACGACATCAACGACAGAAAAGTACCATTCCTCTTTTTCCTCGTCCCATACCGTTCGGATCTCCTTGTTATCGAAAAGCTGCATCTTATCATGTTCCATTAGAGATATCCTCCTCAAAACAACATCATTTTACCAAGGATCAAGCCGTTTTTCAAGCGTCCAACAGGGATCGGACTGTATTTTGCATATTACTTTTGCCCTTGCGAATATAGTAGAATTATTATATAATAATATCATAATTTATGGAGGTGGCTGCAATGAAGATCAAGTCCTCTACCGTCCTTCGAAATGACTATAATACGATCTCTACTCTCGCGCACGAAAGTCAGGAGCCGATCTATATCACTAAAAACGGGGAAGGCGATATCGTCCTGATGAGCGTAGACGCGTTTGAAAACCGTGAACAGGTCCTGAAGCATCGTGCGGCGATCCTTGAAGCGGAATTCTCCAGACTCAGCGGCGAACCCACCTATTCCGTTGATGAAGTCCGCAAAATGCTGAAGGAGAAGTATCGCAATGCCTGACACACAGCTGGTGATCCTTACCCCGGCATGGGAGGATATCGACCGTATCTCGGATCTGCATTTGATGCTGGTCGGGCCAAGCTCCGCGGAAGCGATCACGGATAAGCTGCTCGATACCATTGCGCTGCTTGCAGGGCAGCCATACATGGGCGCATTGCATCCGGATGCCTTTTTAGCGCAGCATCAGTACCGCAAGCTGATCTGCGGCAATTATGTCTGCATCTACAAAGTGATCAGCCAAACGGTCTATGTATACCGCATCGTAGACGGCCGAACGGATTATCCAAAGCTGCTGCGATAACGGTCATTCCAGCGTCGCCAGCCCGTCAAACAGCGGGCGGACATAAGCGATAAACGCGCCGATGCCGTTGATGATGACCCAGGCGAGCCAGACGCGCTTGAGCCAGTCCCAGGCGCTGTCAGCCTTTTGCTGTGTGCCGCTCATCTTGGCGCCGATGACCGCTACCGCGCTCATCAGGCCAGCGAGCACGGTAGAAATCGCGGCGATCTTGGAATACACATCCTTGATGATGCGGTCCGCCGCCGTCCACATATCCTCCACGGCAAAGGCCTGTGGGATCAGGACCGCGGCGATGACCAGCAGCACCAGCGCGATACGGTAAAATAAGAAAGCGCGTTCCATCCATCCGGAGGCGGGACGCGCCTTTTGCAGTTCATTTTGGTTCAATGGGAAGTACCTCCTTTGGTTGACTGGTCTGTACCGCCCTGCTATAATAGGCAAAGCAATACAAGGTAAAAGGTGTGATGAAAATGGCATGGACCGATGGTAACCTGGCAAGCGCGCTTACCGAGCTGGAAGCCGCTGAACGCCGGCTGGAGGCAGGGGAGCGCAGCCGCGACCTGAAGCAGGCCGCGCAGCACGCATACAACAGCGCTTATGCCAACGAAAATCCCGCACAGGCGGAATGGCGGCGCGAGATCATGGAGCGGGCGCAGCATGTGATAGATGCTTGTCTGAAGCAGTAAGGGAGACCACGGTCTCCCTTACTGCTTCCTTTTCCATCAGACCTGGTTTGCCGCGCTGATGATATCCCAAAACGCCCAGTGCGAGGCGGGTACGTCCGCAAACCTGGTCTGGATGGTTTGCACGCGCAGCGGCCGGCTGGTCACACGGTTGATGAGCTTGGCCGCTTCCGCACGGGTGATGGACGCATCCGGCCTGAACGTACCGTCCTTATAACCGTTGATCCAGCCGTGCAGCAGACCGTATGCCACCGCATCATGCGTCTCCCCATAGCTGGGGACGTCTGGGAACGCCATCGTGCCGGCCGTCACCCGCGGGGACCCGCTCAGGCGGTACAGCCACACGGCCAGCTCCGCACGGGAAATGGGCGCGTCCGGCCGGAAATACGGCGCAGTCTCGACACCCGCGTCATAGAACGCATCCACTTCATGGGCGTACCAGCCGTTTGCCGGTACATCCGCCGCGCCGCAGGCCGGATAGTCCGTCAGGCTGGAGTAATTGGTCAGCCGCGCGAGCATCACGGCCGCTTCCGCACGGGTTAGGGTATTCTCCGGACAGAACCGGTGATTTCCCATACCTTCAAAATACGGCGCGGTGATACCGCTGCGCAGATACAGTGTGCCGCTGCGTTCGCGTACCGCACAGGCGCTGAGCTGCACGTCGTCCCTGATATTGCTTACGGTGACTTTCAAAACGCCTTTTACAGAAAGGCTCATAGGATAAGACCTGTTCCCGACTTTGATCGTACCAGCCTCCACATGGGCGGTCTCCTGCCGGCTGCCCACGCGCAGCGTGACAGTATCCAGCGCATAGCCTTTGTCCGGCGAGACGGTATACGTCGCCGAACCGCCGTCGTTCACACCCGTGCGGGATGCAGAAATGGTGCAGTGCTGCGCTGTCCCGACCGCTACGGCGTTGTCATAGGCTATCAGCTTGGCCGCAGCAGCGGATACCTTGACCGGTGCATAAACGTCGTTTACATATAAAATAACGTCCGCACCGCTTTGCTGTAGCTGGTAGTCTATTCCATCCACAGTGATCTCGTCCTCGTCCGCGTCCACCGTTCGGCTGGTGCCGTCTACGGAAAGCGTGATGCGGTTGAGGCGGTAGTTTGTTTTGGCCGAAATGGTAAAGCGCACATCCGTGCCTTTGGGAACCGTGCCGCCGCAGTCCTTGACGATATCCACGCCCGTCCCCTCTGATACCGTGACCGGTATATGTTCTTCGTCCAGTTCGGAGACAAAGCGCACTTCCATATCGGCCTGCACATCGGTAAGGCGCAGCGTCACGCGGCCGCCGTCCCTGTCTATGCGGTACACCTTGCCGCCCAGCCAGATACGGCCCTCGGAGACATATCCCAGCGCGGACTGCACACCATCGTCCAGCCGGACTTCGGTGATCTCATAGCCGCGTTCGGCATCTGCAATGATGTTTGCATCGTTCCCACGCTTCACTTCGACACGGCTGCTGTCCACGTCCACACCCTTATCGCCGCCTACGCGGACGACCAGCGGCTGCTCCCCCGGCTTGCCGTTGCTGTAAAAGTGGACGCTCAGATTTTCTTCTGCCGTCAACGTCATCGTGACTTTGCCGCCTGTGACCGTGAACGGATAGGTCTTACCGCCTACGGTGACCTCTTGCTCCGCAAGGTCTGCGGTATTCGCCGCGCCGGTATCTGTATTTGTCACCTGCACGCGGGTGACCTCTGCTTCGCCGGACGGCTCGGCGACAATCGTAACCATCTTACCTGCTCCATACGTCCCGCCGCCGTTGACCTCGATGCCGCTGTCCGCGCTTACATCCATGCGGCAGGAGACCGCTTCGACGGATGCGGATAAAACAAGATCTCCTGTGCAGTTGCCCGGCACCGTAACGGTTATCTCCCGTCCGCTATGGCAGAGCGGCAGCACCATGCCGCCCACTATAAGCTGTGCGGGCTTGTCCTGAACCGTGGTGTTTACGGTCTGCCCGTCATAATAGGCGGTGACTACTGCAAGCCGGTACCCGTCCAGCGGGGCAAAGGTGACGTCCCGCGCTGTGCCAGTCTCCCACACGTTGACGCCGACAGCGCTGGATGTATAACCTGTACTGCTTTTTACTTCGACGCGGTGCATACCGCCCGCGGCATAGGACTGCGGGATAATGGTCGCCGCTATCAGCCACAACGCCAGCAGTAAAATCGGGATGCGCAGTTTCTTTGTGGTCATGTTTTTCGCTCTCCTTTCCCTGCAAAAAGGGCCGGTATGCACAGAACGTCATACCGGCTCATGCCAATAATATTATAAGGTCTGGTCTGAAATGAGATAAGCGGCGGTCCTGTCAAATGCGGGCGAGCTTTCCTCCGCCTGCACATCCGGTATGGCGCGCCACAGGCGGTCCACCCGGGCGACGCCGCCCAGATCAGTGTAAACCACCAGCTGCTCCATCCCTACCGCAGCATTGTCCAGCAGCAAATGCACAGCGAATCGTTTTTCGCTGATCTGCAGCGGCTGGGTGTACTGGATACGGTCGAATTCACTTGCGTCCGCCCAGTGGTACAACTCACTCTCGGCCAGTTCGCGCACCGTGCCGTATTCGCCCAGCTGGATAGCAGCGCTGTTCAACACCAGCTCCGCGCTGACCGATGTGAGTTCATCCGTTCCGGCAGACGGCTCCTCGCCCGTATCAAGTGCATACAGGGCGGCCGTACCTCCTGACGCGAGTTCCACATCACGCCGTACCAGCGGCACAGCCTGTACCGTTCCATTCTCTGCATCACTCCATTCCTCCAAACCTGTCTGTTCCATCTGTGTAAATACCGCCGTGTCCGTATCGGGTACCTCCATCTTTGGTTTATCATCTGCGCAGCCCGCGGGCAGGAGCAGCAGCCCCGCCGCACAGACAGCGATTATATTGCGGAAGTTCATTGTATCACTCCTTTATCGAATTTCCTGTCCAATCACGCAGAACCGGTATGCCGGCTCATTCGCGATACAGGTGAGCATGGTGATCTGGTTGCCTGCCGTGGGGTCCAGCACATCGGTGTCCGTGGCCAGGATGCGTCCGGAAAAGGCGACGCGGTAGGTGCGTGTGCCGAGCGAGGTCTTGTAGGTAATGACATCCCCAACCTGCACATATTTCAGGTTGCCAAAATACGGCCACGAACCGCGGTTGTGGCCGCACAGCGCGACGTTGCCGTTCCAGACGCTTGTCCCGTCCACATGGCCGGCGCCCGTTTTCATGCTCTCATAGGTAGCGCCAGGGTAGACATAGGCGAAAATGCCGCGGCTGCCGATGGACACCGCACCGAAATGCCCGTTCGTGGTGACGAGCTGGCTTTGGGCAGTGTAGCCGCCACCCATACCCTCCAGCCGGTTAAACGACAAACCTTCCAGACCGTTCAGCTTTTCATTCGCAGCGATCTGCTTTTCCACCGCACTGCCCCACGGGTCTATGTATGACCCAACAGGGATAACGGGCGAGCCGGCGCGCGGCGCGGTCTGTTCGGCGTCCGTGTCCATGCTGTCCGACGGGACGACGATCGCAGTGCCGCCATGATCATCCTTGCTGTCCAGCTCGAGCGCATGGTTGCTGGACGTGGGCGTGTAAAAGTAGTTGTCATAGAGGTCTGCACTGTAATGGTACTCCAGCGCCGAGGCGAACGGCAGGCTGAGTACCAGCAGGCTGCAGGCTATCGTGCCGCTGAGGGCGCGTTTAACGATGCTTTTCATGAAGTTCACTCTCTTTCTGCATAAAAAATCCCCATCTTTGAGGGATAAACCGCATGAAGCGGCTCTCTTGACAAAGACGGGGGATGTGCTATAATAGATTACAGAAAGGGCGTTGCCATTAGCGGTTAGCCCAGTGTTAATGCTTCAAGAAACCTTGAAACCGTCACTTGGCAGAGTGGCGGTTTCTGCTTTTTACGATGATCGTGACCGTGAAAGGCCCGATATGTAACGTAATACGCATGGCCTCACCCCCTTTCGGGTGGTGTGGCTAACCGCCGTTTCCGTATGGCAACGCCCTTGAACGGTAAAACCGTTCGACTGATTATACCATAGCTTATTATTTTTCGTCAATGAAAGCCGCACGGAAAGCGGCTTTTATCATATCCTCACCTGAAACGCGTAATCGCTCCCTACAAAGGACTCTACGACATGGTGCTGCCCCTCGCCGCCGGTCTCGATGGCGATATCCCGACCCACCAGCCGTTTGGCGAGCCGTTTCCGCAGGATAACCGTGTACTCGGTTTCCTCATGCCCCTGTAACGCGGAAAGCCACAGCTTCGGCGTCCGTACCCGCACATATTGGCGGCTCACAACGTCATGGATGCGGCGTTCTTCATTATAGACGTAGACACAGGCGGTGTGCCAGCGGATATACCGCCAGATCAGCACCAGAATGAGCAAAACCGCAAGGCCTGTCATGACCGCAAGCTGGGATACCGTAATATCCGGATCAAGCCCCGGCAGGACCGGTATCTTGCTGCCCGTATAAGTCACGGTGTAGACCACGCTCCCGATGCTGGTTTTCCCCACCTCGCCCCTGTAGACTGCTGTGGCGCGGTATCCGTCCGCCGCTTCGCGGGTCGTATAGGTGGTTTTGCTGTAGGTGGCTGTTGCCGTCCAGACCGCGGGGACGTCTGAGTCCTTCACGTTTTTCGTTTCAGACCAGCTCAGGCCTGTCAGCGGCAGGGTCAGCCCGTCCGCCTGCACAGTCTCCGGCACAAGGCTGCGGTCATTGTAGGCCAACTCATACGTTTTGGTGACGGTATGCGGATGGCTGTCCGTCACGGTGCTGTACCCAATCGCCTCCACCTTGATGCTCTGCACATCCAGCAGCAGTTCGCCGGTGTAGCCATCCTTGCTGTACGCCCGCGTCGCCGGAAACTGGCCGATCACATCCGCCAGCTCTCCGGAGGGCGCGTCCACCGTGACCGTTTCCTCGGCCGGCTGCGTGTCTGTCGTCTCCTGGTCTGCCTTGTCCATCCGCTGATAGCGGTACCAGTACCCGTCCTGCGAGAATGGTTCCTCGCGCAGCAGGGCGGGATCTGCCTCTGGCGGCAGTTCAAAGGTTTTGGTGAGCGTCTGCACGCCGTTGATCTCCACCATCTCGGTGCGGACCGGTTCAAAGCTCGCCTTGTCACCCTCCAGAAGCACCTGTTCGCTTTGCTGTGCTGCGCCCGCCGCGCCGATAAACAGCGCGGCGAGCACGGGGGCGATCATCCACCGCATCGTTTTTCTGTTCAATATTTCTCAAACCGTCCTTTCCCTGTGCTTTTAGAACCCAGTCTGCGGCAGCGTGGGCCTGGTATACATTGGCGCACGGTAGATCTTGGTCACCCATGCGCTGGCAGCGTTGTCCCACTCGCCCTGATACGAGCCGCCGCAATCCGCGCGGTTGATGATGTTATACCCATTCGCCATGTAATCCGGCACATAGACCAGCAGCGCCGCTTTTTCGGTCATCTTGAAACCGGCCGGTACGGTGCCGAACTCAAAGCGGATATCGGTTACATACTCTCCGGACGCCAGTTTGAGCGATCCGCTGTCGATCTTGAAGGAGTACCGGTTGGTCGAAAGCAGGTCATCCGCCAGCGTCCGGTAATCATTCTTGTTGGTCTTATAAGTGATCTTGTACCAGACGCGGGCATTATACGTGCCGGTCGTGAGCGTGCCTGCACGGACAGCGTCGGTCGGGATACGGTCATGCCAGAAGAAGTTGTCCAGCGGCACATTCGAGTTGTTGGCGATATCCGTGAAGTCATACCGCATATTCGAACCTGCGTCCACCGTGTAGTTGCCGGTCTTTTCAATGCTGGTGTGGATGTTCGCTGGGTCGTTGTACATCTCGATCTGCACCACGTCGCCCTCTACCTTGAGCTTAACCTCTACCTTCTGGTCGTTCCGCTGGAAAAACCGCGGCGCCTGCAGCTCCTGCACAAAGTAGCGTCCCAGCGGGATCGGGTTGGATGCGGCAATCCCTCTGGAATCCGAGGTCATGGTATCCACCACACGGCCGGTATCGGCATTGGTGATTTCAAACACCGCGCCCTCAAGCAGACTGCCCTTGGGCTGGTTGGTTACGGGGTTGTCCTGCGCGGATTTCTTGACCACCTGGATCTGGCCGAGGATCGGGGTGTTCTCGATGACAAGCTCGGTCGTCTCCCCGCGGCGGACGCGGAGCGTGCGCACGGTATCGTCCAGCACATAGCCCTCCGCCGCGGCGATCTCCTCCACCTTGAGCTTGATCTCGCTCCGGCCGTCCGTAAGGATGTCGTCCAGCTCGATATAGCCGTCCTGATCGGTACTGTACTCGCCAATCAGGTTGTTGTGCTCGTCCTTAATGAGAAAGCGCACCCCGTAAATTCCCTTGCCGGTCACGGCATCGACCTTTTTAATGCGCACGCCGGCGAGCTTTTCGTTCTCGAAAGTGGCCGTCGTCAGCTCGCCAGCCTTGACGGTCACGTTCTGCGGGGTCGGGTCAAGGCGGTACCCCTCCGGACAGGATCGCTCGGTCACGACATAGACGTTATCCTCCAGACCGGAAATCGTGATAAGGCCGGAGGAATCCGTGGTGTAAGTGCCGACCAGCTCGCCATTCGCCTTTTCCACCGTAAACGTGCAGCCGTCCAGCGGCTGATTTGTGCCTTTTACCACCTTGCGGATCTGCAAACCATAGGCGCGCTTATTTGTAAAAGTCAGCTCATAATTGCCGCCCGCCTTGACTTCGATGGTCTTGGGCATGTCCTGCAAAATGTATCCATCCGGCGCTTCGGCTTCAGTCACGACCAGTGTGCAGTCCGTGAGTCCCGTCAGGGTGATAACACCGTTTTCGTCGGTCTCGGCACGGTCTTTGACAAGCTCGCCGTTCGCTTTGGAGATAGAAAAAACCGCGTTTTTCAGCGGCTGTCTGGTATCCTCATCTATTTTGCGGATAGTAAGGCTGGAGCGTCTGGTATTGGTGAATGTCACCTCGTAGGTCTGGCCGGCACGGACTTCGATGGTCTTGGGTGTTTCATCGATCGCATAGCCATCCGGCGCAACGGACTCTGCGATCACGAGTGTGCAGGTCTCCAGTTCAGGCAGGTGGATCAGGCCATAGGCGTCGGTCACAGCGCTCTCGCGCACAACCGAACCGTCCCCGCGCGTGATTTTGAACACAGCGCCCTGCAGCGGCTTTTTCGTTTCGCTGTCGATTTTTTTAATCAACAGGCCGGGCTTTTTCGTGTTCTCCACGGTAAGCTCGGTGTCCTTGTCCGTCGTATGCTCGATCTCAAGCACCTCACCGTTCAGGAGGTATTCTGTCAATGTTTTGGCTTCCTGAACCCTATAGGTGCCTGCGGGTGCGTTTTTAATCTCGATACGCCCATTTTCATCGGTCGTATAGTCGCCTAACAGGACACTATCGCACCAGATTTTGAACTGTACGCCTGCCAGCGGCTCTTTCGTTTCGCTGTCAATCTTCTTCACAATGAACGATTTCTGCTCAACGTTGTCCAGCGTCAGCACAAGGTCGCGGTCTGTCGTGTGTTCGCCCTCCAGCACGATCGTGCTCAACTCATACCCCGCCAACGTATGCCGTTCCACAAATTTGTAGGTGCCGGGGTCTGCATAGTCGATGGTGAACGTGCCGTCCGGTCCGGTCGTGAACATGCCGATGCTCTTGCCATCCTTGAAGCCCTCAAACACAACGCCCTGCATCGGCCTGCCGGTGTCGAGGTCTATTTTCTTGACGGTAATGTCCTTTTTGCGGGTGTTCGGGATGGTGAAGAACGTGGGGTACTGGCTGTTGTTCTCAATGGTGAACGTCTTTTCATTGAGGACATAACGCGGGTCTGTTACCGTCTCTTTTGCCTGATACGTCCCCGGCTCTGCGTAGGGCAGCCAGATACGTCCGTGTTCATCGGTTGTATAGTTGCCCAGCAGCTTGCCGTCCTTCCAGATTTCAAAGGTGACGCCTTGGATCGGCTCGCGCGTTTCCTCGTCGATTTTGTAGATACCAAAATGTTTCTTAATGGTGTTCTGGAAAATCAGCGTGGGGATCTCGGCCTGATCCTTGACCAGCTCCACGGTCTGCTCCGGCGCGTCCAGATTGTAATGCTCCGTATCGCCGTCCACCTCGACAACACGGTAGGTGCCGGGCTGGAGGTTTTCCAGCATGGCTTCGCCGTCCTGATCGGTGGTTACGGAAGTGAGCTTGGCGTCGTTGTAGTACACATCGAACTTCCAGCCCTGCAGGGGGACTTTGGTATCCTTGTCCTGCTTGATGATACGGATAGACAGTTTCTTGGTGTTCGGTACGTTGACCTCGCGGACGATCTGCGTGGGGTCTGCGGAGGGGTCTATGTAGACCTCATGCACGAGCTCATCTTTTAAGTAATCCTGCACCGGCTCCGTCTCGACGACCTGATAGAACCCTTTGGGGAGGTTATATACCCTTGCGTAGCCGTTCACGTCCGTTTTAACTGTCTGTAGCACCTGCCCGTCCCGGCGGATCTCAAAGGTAGCGCCTTGCAGCGGCTCCTTGCTGTCCTTGTCGTATTTGTAAATCTCGATGCCGGGCATCGGCGCATTCTTGAACGAAAGCGTTATGTCGCGGGTGTTGTCCCACGAGAAAGTCTGGATGTCTGCGCCATCTGTGGCGAATCCCTCCGGCGCGGCGATCTCGTAGACCTCGAATGATCCGATGGGCAGGTCCCTGCCCTGGATGGTGAACTCGCCCAGCGCGTCCGTGGTGTAGGTGTTGACAAAATCGTTGTCTATGCCCTTGACCTCGAACGTTGCGCCCATCAGGTTGCGGCCGTCCGCGCTGGAGGTCTTATGCACCTTGAAAACGTGGTCATCCGAGTTGGCCAATTTTACCTCGACCGTTTTGCCACCCACAGAGCCGGTATTCACGACTTTGTCTGGTAACAGCGTGTAACCCTCCGGCGCTGCGGTTTCTTTGATGGTGACATCGGTATTAAGCGGAAGTCGATCAAATAATGCCTCTCCGTTTCCATCCGTTGTCTTTTCAATATTTCTTTGCAGGCCATCTTTATAAGTGATTTGGAAAGTACAACCCTGCAATGGCGCACTATCTTTATCAGTCTTCAAAATTTTGAGATTAACTTTTTCCTGTGTAGGCAATGGATTAGAGTTAAATTGCAACTCATTGCTCAACTTTTGCACAGCGGGTTCCACCATGATAACCGGCTGTACCCCCGAACTGGTTGTGCTGGCGGCATATACGTTATAACGGTCTGCATTCATGCTCACAGTGAAAGAAGTCTGTAATGATTCACTGCCTGCATCCATTTCTTCAGCTTTGGCCTTGGGGATACAGAACAGGAAAGTTTCGCCGTAGGCTGTATCGTTTCCATTCTTGTACAGGTCATTGTTTTTCTGCACATTCTTCAGCGTAAGGCGCTGCGCCCCGCGTTCATTATAACTCTTGTTGCCCTGGCTGTCCATGAGGAATGCGCCGGACGATACGTTGTCTGCGCGGACAAAGATCTGGTTGCCGCGCACGAATGTAGCGGACGCCGCCGCCATAGGCAGCACCATGTATGTCTGCCCGTCTATCTGTTTTTCTGCAAAAACACCGGAATTTACAATACCCTGCGGTAAATCCACTGAACCGGTCTTTTGTGCGGCAGGCGTATACTCTGTGTTGCCGGGCGTGTAGTTGATGGTTGCGCCTATCCACGGCTCATGCTCTTTGCCATTTGGTCCCCATACGCCGTAGAACTCGTTGCCGTATTTCAGCATTTCAATAGCGGCATACAGGGTGAGGGCTTCCGAGGTGGAACTGGCACTGAGCGTTTTGCCGCTGGCACGGTAGCCCAACGACGTGGAACTGACGTAATTTACGCCGTAGCTGCTGTTAGCCGCGATCTGCACTTCACCCAAAGCCGCCCAGATTGCTGCCTGCGACGCACTGAAATACATATCTGCTGTAAAGTTTTCATTCGTAAGTGGGCTGCCCACCGTGGAAATGAACTCATTCAGCGACATGCGCGAATCACTACGCACGGCCACGCCGTACACATGCATATCCGATATGCGGCTGGTAACAGTATACGGCATACCGGCTGTCCCTGGATTGGTTTTGGAATGGTCTGCGCAGTATGCGCGGATCTCCGTACCGTCTGACGCTTCCGTAAACATCGGCCAGACGTTGCGCGGCGCGCCATTTTGCTGAAACCACGCTTTATGCACGCCCCTGTCCGCGATTTGATAGGTTTCTCCGACATTGATGACAACTGCCGATGCCACATTATCCTGCTCTGCTCGGGTAATAGGCCCCAAGTTCAATGCACCGGACAATGGAATGCCGGATAGCATGGTAATAGCAGACAGCATGCCTGCTGCTGTCCTTCTTATAATATCCTTTATCATTTTTTCTCTCCTTTTGTCTGAAATAAAAAAGCCGCCTTCAAGGCAGAAGGCGGCGCTCGCTGATGGTGGTTTACTTTTTTCATAGCCTCGTCAAAAGAAAAGAGCGATTAGGTTAATCTAATCGCTCTTATATGACCTAATGTTAACTTATCTTCCAAAATGCTGACAGCAAAAAACTTGGCCATTTTCTGCGAGCGCAAATCCAATGCCTACCCGTGTCCACTCACTGTCCAAAATCGTATTTCTATGACCCTCTGAAGCCATGAATTTCTTCATATCCTTAGTAACGGGATCATCTTTGGGGGCAACTGCACCAGCAATATTTTCACCGTTAATTACATCTTCAATATCATCTCGTACTGTTATTCCCTGCGCATCGGCTAATTCTTTAATTTCACCATAGGCAGCATGTCTAAACTCAAAAGTAAGATGTTTTGCCCAGAAGCCAGCACTCCACATCAGGTCTTGGTCAATTTTCAGTTCGGGTATACCAGCTTTGCGACGTTCTTCGTTGATGGCACCTACCATATCCAGTTCCCATGCTCGGAGCATTTCTTCGGTCGCAGTCGGGGGATCGTTATTGCTGCCGTCGCTTGTGACTTCCTGCCCCAGCGCCTTGCGCAGCTCATCTGCCCAGAAATGGTTTACCGTGCGATCATCTTCGAACGAAACCGCGTCCACCGGCGCGCCTTTCATGGCATCCAGTGCAGCAATAACATCCTCTACAGTGCCGTTCGCTTTGCCGGTAATGATCGGCGCATACTGTTTGGCGGTAGTGAGGTATTTGCTCTTATCCCAGTTACAGTCAATCATGGCCTGATTGAATTCTGACATGGTTTTGTTCCACTTCGTAATGGCGCTGCCGCTGGCAGGCGTTGTGCTTTCCGTGTACGGTGCATCCGTGTCGATACAGACGCTCTCCGTATCCGCGTCATAGGATACGCCAAAATTGATCTGCTTGCCGATATCCCGCAGCTTCACATAGTTGCTGCCGCCAATCTGGTAGGCCGTCATGTTGACCTGTACGCCGTCTACGGTGATTTTCTGATCCGTCACCTTGGCAGACGCGCCGCTTACAGCCTCGTCTTTAATACCTGACGTGCTGGGGGTGGTACGCTCCGTGCTGATCTCTACGGTCTGCGTCTCGTTGTTCCACTCCACGCCAAAGCCCACAAGCGTACCAATATCGCGCAATTTGAAATAGTTGTTGTCCGCTATATTGTAGCCCGTAGGATAGACGCGGGTGCCGTCAACGTAGACCGTCTGGCCCATGTCGCGGGTGGGTGTGGCCGTGACCGTGTCCGCCGCGCCCGCGGGAGGTATGGCGCCAGTTAAAAGCGTTGCTGCACAAATCAAAGATACAAGACTGGTCTTCATAAAAGCTCACCTGCACTTTCCGTCTTTGTATCTTTACTTTACAACGGGGGAATGGTGCTGTCAACCGATTATTTTGAACCGAAATGTTGCTGGTCTGAAACGGGTGCGATGGGATAAAACAACGCTTTTTTCGCAAAATAAGTGCGCTGTGTAGTGCCAAAAGTGAGAGCAGAAAATACAGAAAAATTGCTGCATGTACATCATCACAGGGCGGCGGGCGCTGCCTATGAATAAACGGATACATTATTGGACTCCTCCTATTCAATTTGTTAAAATACTACGTTTATCATTCCAAAAGAAAATACTCCAAATCGAATCCGACTTGGAGTATCTTGAACAAATAATTTTTCTGTTTTCAGCTTTATGCAGGGCATCTTTTCATTTTCACTATTTCACTCGAAAACCACTTTATGGGGTGGGTCACTGCATTGGATCTTTTCATTCCGTTCTTTTCTGTTACACCATTTCTACACCATTTTCTTATGGAGTTATATTAAATTATACAGAAATATATGAGTCAAAAAGTTTGTATTTTATCGCGAAATCAATCTTAATGATCTATATCAAGCTTTATAAAGTTACATAAATTCGCAACATCTTTCGATACCGAGTTTCATGATTGCCATTCCTCCAATTATGGTAAGGGAAGCCCTGTCCCCGTTTTTTGTCTTGCAAATAGTATACCGCTTTCGCTGGCATTTTGCAATCTTTTGCGGTATACTATTGTCACCGTTTCTGGTATCAACATTGCAGGCTGCTGCGGAAAGGGAACCATTATGCCGTCTTATGCCACCCATCATATTTTTGCCGCGACCGTCCAGCGCGTCACAGGCGACTCGGCCGCGCACATCGCCGTCACCTACCCCGCGGGCTACCGCTGGGGCGCACAGGGGCCGGACCCGCTTTACTATTACCACGCGCCATTCTCCGGCGCGCTGGGCCGTCTGGCGCGCCGCATGCACACCGAACCGCCCTGCGCTTTGTTTGAAGCGCTGTGCGCCGCCGCCGTGCAGCAGCATGACGCCGCCGCGCTCGCGTATGTGTTCGGCTTCTGCACGCACTACGCGCTCGACCGCGTAACCCACGCTTTCCTGGAGGCGCAGGCCGACCGCCTCTCGCTCTACCTGCCCAACTATTCCGCCGAGGCGCGGCGCAAGCTGGTTGAAAGCGATATCGACGGCATCCTGATCGCCAATTACATCGCCGCCGCCCCCGCGGAGTTTGAGGCGTTCCGCCTGCTCGATCCCAGCGCCGCGGAATGCACTGTGCTGGCGCGCGTACTGGCCGGCGCGGCGAAAAGCGCGTGCGGCGCGCGCGTCTCCCCCGCCGCGGTATACCGCTCGCTGCACGACATGCGCCGTGTACTGCACCTGACGCACAGCGGCAGCCATATCCGCGGCCGCCTAGTGCATCTGGAGCGGCTCGCGGGCAAGGCCGGTCTCGCCTCCTCTCTGATCCGTCCCGCCGAACCGCTCGCCGCGGACTGCGCCAACCAGTCGCACCGTCCCTGGTCCTCGGGCAGCGGCGAACGGACCGAGTCCTTCTGCGACCTGTTTGACGCGGCCGTGCCGCTCGCCGTGTCGCTCCAGCGCGCGGTCCTCGAACGCTATTATCAGCAAAAGCCCCTCGATCCGCGATTTTTCCCCACGAATTTCTGCGGCACTGCAACGAAAATTTAATTTTCTGGAACCAATCGACAGGTTTCGTATGACTTCGCCCTCCAAAGCGGGTAAGGTATCCATTGTTACCAAACTGTAACCTTGGACATTTGGAAAGGAGGGAATATGGAGGACCGCTTTTCTCCATACTACCGTCATGCGAAACCTGTTATCCTTTTTTGCCGGACTTTTTTCCGGCCTGTTATTTGCCCTTGTGCGGGCCATATTGCTGCTTGACCGCCTGATCTGCTGGTTCTGGGATCTGCCCTGCTGGGCGGCGCTTGCCCGCGCATGCCGCGCGGCGGCAAAGCGGCGCGCGGTCTGCGCAGCGGCTGTGTTCCTCCCCGTGTTCTTTGTACCCAGCGCGCTGCTGCTGCACAGCGGCACCCTGGTGCTGGCGAACGGCAGGCCGCTCGGCCTGGTCGAGGAGGCGGACACGCTCTCCGCCGCGGTCGCGGAGATCGAACAGAGCGCGGGCGCGCTCGCGGGCGGGGAATACACGCTCCCCGTCTGCATTGAAACCAAGCCGTCCTATGCGCCGGAGGACCAGTTCCTGACCGGCGATGCGCTCAAGGCCGAGCTGATCGACGCCAGCGGGGAGCTGGACACGCTGGCCGTGATCTCGGTCGACGGCGAGCAGGCGGGCGTCTGCCGCTCGGCGGACGAGGCGCAGGCGCTGCTTGACCGCGTCAAGGCGCAGTACACGACTGCGACCGACGAGGACGCGGACTTCCTGCAGGAGGTGCGTGTGGACAACGTCGTCGCCCAGACCTCGCTGGTTTCGGATTTCGGCGCGCTGTACAGCGCGCTCTCCCCCCGTCTGGATGTAACCGCGACGCGCTCGGTCACCTATACCGAGGAAATCCCCTATGAAACGATCACCCGCGAGAACGACCAGCTCGACCAGACCTACCGCGCTACCGTGCAGGAGGGCTGCGCGGGCGAGGCGGTCGTCACCGCCGAGATCGAAACCGTGGACGGGCAGGAGCATGGCCGCACCATCCTTGCGCGCACGGTGCTGAGCGACGCGAGGAATGAGATCGTCGAGGTAGGCACCAGGAATGTCGGCATCGGCACGGGCGAATTTGCAGTGCCGCTGACGAGTTACACTTTCACCTCCGCGTTCAAATGGCGCTGGGGCAGGCTGCACGGCGGCGTGGACCTTGCGGTGGAAGAAGGCACGCCGGTCTACGCGGCGGACAACGGCAAGGTCATCGTTGCGGAGGATTCGGGCAACGGGTACGGCAGCTATATCATCCTCGATCACCAGAACGGCTTCAAGACCCTGTACGGGCATAATTCCGAGCTGCTGGTATCGGTCGGGGACGTGGTCGCCAAGGGCGACCGGATCGCGCTTTCCGGCAACACGGGCAACTCGACCGGTCCGCACCTGCATTTTGAGATACAGGTCAACGACGAAAAGGTTGACCCGCAGCAGTACCTGACGCTCTCGTAAACGGAAAAAGCGCTGTGGACAGTGATCCACAGCGCTTTTTATGATTCATTGGGGAATCCTGTATCTCCATCGCCTCACCGAGCTGGAAAAACGGGTCAGTGCTTCAGGTCCGGATGCGTTCGCTCATCTCCGCGTTCGCATGCCCCAGCACCGGCAGCAGCACCGCGCATACGATCACGCCGGCCAGCCCCTGCACGATGTTGAACGGCACGCCGGCCAACACAGCCGCGGCCGCGGCGCCCGCCGCGCTTCCCGCGACCAGCTCCATGCCGACCTCATACACATAATAGCCCGCGACCATCACGATTTCCGCGGGAATACCGCACAGCGCCACGCGTACCGGCATATTCATCCGCTCCCGTCCGGCCATGTGGTGGTAGAGCCAGCCGCCCGCCAGCGCGGTCAGCGCCTTGATGGCGAACGTACCCGGCACCCAGGCCATATAACCGCCGAACAGGTCGGCCAACATCGAGCCGATGCCCGCCGCGACCGCGCCCAGCCCCGGCCCCAGCAGGATGCCGCAGAGCAGCACCAGCCCGTCGCCCAGGTGGATATAGCCGAGCGTCGGCGTCGGGATACGGATAATCATGGTTGCGACCGTCGTCAGCGCCGCGAGCAGAGCGGCAAGGATGATCGTTCTGGTTTTTTTGCTTTGCATATTGTGGCACCCTCTTTGTTTTTCCTTTGTTGGCACTATTGTACCCCCAATGTGACCTTTTACAAAGCGCCAGATCAAACATTTTTCACAATGCCAGACCGCATACAAAAAAGCGGCCCATCCGCAGATGGGCCGCCTGGTGCTTTCCGTATCAGCGCTTGTTGGAGCGCTTCCAGATGTGCATTTTTTCCGCGTCCTGAATGAGCTGCTCGCGGAAATCGGGATGCGCGACCGAGATCAGCGCCTCCGCGCGCTGCCAGGAGGACAGGCCCTTGAGGCACACCTTGCCGTACTCGGTCACGAACCAGTGCACGTTCGGGCGCGCGTCGGTCACGACCGAACCGTCCGCCAGCGTCGGGCGGATGCGGGAAGCGATCGAGCCATCCTTCTGCTTGAACGTGGACGAGCAGCAGATAAAGCTCTTGCCGCCCTTGGACAGATACGCGCCAAGCACGAAGTCGAGCTGGCCGCCCGCGCCGGAGATCTGCTTGGTGCCGGCCGTTTCCGCGTTCACCTGGCCGAACAGGTCGATATCCACCGCGTTGTTGATCGAAATGAAGTTGTCGATCTGGGCGATGGTGCGCGCGTCGTTGGTATAGGATACGGGGGCCGCGTAGCATTCCGGATTATTGTCGATATAATCATAGAGCTTTTTGGTGCCAGCGCCGAACGCATACACCTGCTTGCCCCGATCGATCCCCTTGTTCAGGCCGTTGATCTTGCCCGCCATGGCGATGTCAACAAACGCGTCCACGTACATCTCGGTATGTACGCCGAGATCCTTCAGGTCGGATTCCGCGATCATGGAGCCAACCGTATTCGGCATGCCGCCGATGCCCAGCTGCAGGCAGGCGCCGTTCGGGATCTCCTCCACGATCAGCTTGGCCACCGCGCGGTCAACGTCGGTCGGCGCGCCGCCGGCGCCCAGCTCCGCGATCGGCGGGTTTTCACCCTCGACGACCATATCCACCTCGGAGATGTGAACCGCTTCCTCAAAGCCGCCCAGGCAGCGCGGCATGTTCTTGTTGACCTCGACGATGACAACGTCGGACACGTCGCACACCGCCTTCAGGTGGGACGCGTTCGGGCCGAAGCTGAAGTAGCCATGGCTGTCCATCGGCGCAACCTGGAACATCGCCACGTTGACGTGCTTGACATTCTCGCGGTAGTAGCGCGGCAGCTCGGAATAGCGCAGCGCATTGTAAAAGCCGAAGCCCGCGGTGCAGGCCTTGCGCTCGATGCCGCCCATGTGCCAGGAGTTCCAGGTGATCTTCTTTTCCACGTCCGGAATCTGGAATACCGCGGGCTGCCACATCAGGATGCCGCCGCGCAGGTTGATATCCTCCAGCTCGCCCATCCGTCCGGCGAGCGCCTTGTCCAGCGCGCAGGCCGTGCCGGTACACCAGCCGTAGTCCACCCAGTCGCCCGATTTGACCACCTTGACAGCCTCGTCCGCCGTGGTCAGCTTCTGCTGATAAAGAGCTTCGTAATCCATGATTGCCCAAACCTCCGTCTTTGTTTATTCTTTAACAATCTTACTGTCTATTATACATCTATTGTATATAATACTATATTCCCCCGTACAGGTCAAGCAAGGAGTTGCCATTTACAACACTTACAACCATTCGCCCAGAAAGTGACCAGAAAGTTTTTCTTGATTTTCTCAAATAAAGTGGTACAATGATAAATGACTTTCACAGTACCGTAATTATGCAATGAATTAGGAGGGCATTCCCATGAAAACCAAAAAGCTTCTGGCGCTGCTGCTCGCCGGCGCGATGAGCGCCTCTCTGCTGGCAGGCTGCGGCAGCGACAGCTCCGCCGATACCGCGGGCGGCGACGACGCGGCCAATCCGTCCGACACCGCCGCTGCGGACAGCGACCTGGCGCAGATCGAAGACGCCGGCAAGCTGAAAATCGGCTACACGGTCTATGAGCCGATGAACTATACCGACGAGCAGACCGGCGAATTCACCGGCTTTGACACCGAGTTCGCGCAGGCGGTCTGCGAAAAGCTCGGCGTGGAGCCGGAATTCATCGAGATCGTTTGGGATACCAAGCAGGTCAGCCTGGAGAGCGGCGAGATCGACTGCATCTGGAACGGCATGACCATCACGGACGACCTCAAGCAGAACACGTCGGTTTCCGACCCCTATGTGGAAAACACACAGGTCGTCGTCACCAAGACGGAAAACAAGGATACTTACGCAGATTACGCCAACCTGGTCGGCAAGACGGTGGCGGTAGAGGCTGGCTCGGCCGCGCAGAGCGTGGCGGAGGAGGATGAAAACCTCAGCCAGTCCGAGCTGGTCACGGTCAGCAAGCAGACCGACGCGCTGCTCGAGGTCAAGTCGGGTACGGCGGACGCCGCGATCTTTGACCGGACCATGGCAGAAAACATGATCGGCGAGGGTACCGACTTTGCAGACCTGACCATCTGCGGCGTGTTCCATCAGGAGCAGTACGGCATCGGCTTCCGCAAGGGCAGCGACCTGTGCGACAGGGTCAATGAGATCATGGCTGAACTGAAAGAGGACGGCACGCTGCAGTCCCTGGCTGACAAGTACGGCCTTTCCCTGGCAGAATAAACAAATTTACCCACACAATTTTTACACCGAACGGGACAGCTTACCGCTGCCCCGCTTGGTTTTGTTTGGAGGAATCCTATGAATCCCTCGGTTATTTTCACCAACCTGTTCCAGAGCTTCGGGATCAACTGCACGATCTTCGTGGCCACGCTGCTGATCGCGCTGCCCGTCGGCCTGCTCGTGGCGTTCGGCGCCATGAACAGGTGGGAGCCGTTCCGCTGCCTGCGCGGCAGCCGCCTTGCGTCCGGCAAATGGGGCGCCATGCTGGTCGGGCTGCGCCCGATCGCCCTTTTCATCAAATTCTTTGTGTGGATCATCCGCGGCACACCGCTCATGCTGCAGATCATCTTCATCTACTATGGCCCCGGCCTGCTCAACTGGGGCCAGCCGTGGAACGCCATGGGTACGGACGGGCGCGTGGTCGCGACCTGCGCCGCGTTCGCGATCAACTACGCCTGCTATTTTTCCGAGATCTTCCGCGGCGGCATCCAGTCCATCCCGCGCGGCCAGTATGAGGCCGGCCAGGTGCTCGGCATGACCAAGCGGCAGATTTTTTTCAAGATCACGCTGCTGCAGGTCGTCAAACGCGTGATCCCGCCCATGGGCAACGAATTCATGACGCTTATCAAGGATACCGCGCTGGCCAACATCATCGCCACCAAGGAGATCATCATGATGAGCAAGGAATTCATCAACCGCGGCCTGATCTGGCCGTTGTTCTCCACCGCCCTTTTCTTCCTCGTGTTCTGCGGCGTGCTGACGCTGCTGTTCGGCTGGCTGGAAAGAAAAATGGACTACTTCCGTGTATAAGGAGCGAGCCGCAATGCCTATTCTTGAAGTACAAAACATCGAAAAGAGCTTTGGCCCGACCAAGGTGCTGCAGGACATCAGCTTTTCCCTGGAACGCGGCAAGGCGCTGGCCATTATCGGCTCGTCCGGTTCGGGCAAGACGACCCTGCTGCGCTGCCTGAACTTTCTGGAAACCCCGAACGCGGGCCGTATCCTGGTAAACGGCGAAACCCTGTTCGACGCCGCCGACCGCGCCGCCAAGAGCGACGCGGAGATCCGCCGCCGGCGCCTGCATTTCGGCATGGTGTTTCAGTCGTTTAACCTGTTCCCGCAGTACACTGCGCTGGAAAACGTCATGCTGGCCAGCCTGATGCTCGCCAAGGAGCGGCCGGATTACAAGCAGAACCGGCACGCCATCCATGAGGAGATTGAAAACCACGCCATTGAACTGCTCGCCCAGATGAGCCTGGAGGGGCGCATGAGCCACTACCCCCACCAGCTTTCCGGCGGCCAGCAGCAGCGCGTGGCCATTGCGCGGGCGCTCGCGCTCCAGCCGGACATCCTCTGCTTTGACGAGCCCACCTCCGCGCTCGATCCCGAGCTGACCGGCGAGGTCCTGCGCGTCATCCGCTCGCTCGCGGACCAGCACACCACCATGATTATCGTTACGCATGAGATGGCGTTCGCCCGCGATGTGGCCGACCATGTGCTGTTCATGGACGCGGGCGTGATCGTGGAGGAAGGCACGCCCAGCGAGCTGTTTGAAAATACGCAAAATGAGCGTACCCGCGCGTTTTTGAGCCGTTTTTCGCAAAACAACTAAATCCCGTTTGAATCCGCCCACTCTTTTCGGCTATTCTGCCTGTTTTTTCTTTACAGGCGGGTTTCGATGCGTTAAAACAGCCCCGTATTCCAAAATACGGGGCTGTTTATTGTCTTTTTGTACAGGATTTGGTGGTTATTTTTTGGTGATTTTTTTGTTCGTTTGTGTTGAAGTTGTGGACGGGATTTGCTACAATAAAAGCGCAGGGCAAATTGCCTGATATGATGCGCATAAAAGCCCGCACGGCCTTTATAAATTTTATGAATGGAGATGTTCAACTATGGCTATGGATGCTTTCAGTGCCTCTTTGATGAAGGACAAAAGAGAGATCGTCATTGCCCCCACTATCTACAAGTTTGAAACGTTCGGCGACTTCGCCGAGGAGTTCAAGCTCGGCGAACGCGACGTCGTTCTGACCAACGAGTTCATCTACAAGCCCTTTATGGCGGAGCTTGGTCTGAAGAGCCAGTTCGTGTTCCAGGAGAAGTTCGGCGCAGGCGAGCCCTCCGAAGCCATGATCGAAACCATGTACGAAGCAATCCCGTACGACTCCTACGACCGCGTCATCGCTGTCGGCGGCGGCGCTATCATGGACCTTTGCAAGCTGCTCGGCTGCAAGCGCCCGGCATCTGTACATGAGCTGTATTTCAAGCGCGAACCCGTTGTACATGAAAAGGAAGTCATTGCGATCCCGACCACCTGCGGCACCGGTTCCGAAGTCACCAACATTTCGGTTGCCATCGTCAAGGACGAAAAGGACGGCAAGCTGACCGGCGGCGAGACCAAGCTCGGCCTGGTTTCCGACGACATCATCCCGAACAAGGTCTGCCTGGTACCCGACCTGCTCAAGACCCTGCCGTACAAGCCGTTCGCCGCTTCCGCGATCGACGCGCTCATCCATGCGACCGAGTCGTTCCTGTCCCCGCACCGCAAGACCGTCACCTCCGAGATGTTCTCGGTCAAGGCGATGGAAATGATCCTCGAAGGCTTCCGCCGCATCGCGCTCGAGGGACCGGACGCCCGCATCGATTACCTCGGCGAGTTTGTCACCGCTTCCCTGTTCGCCGGCATCGCGTTCCTCAAGGCCGGCTGCGCGACCGTACACGGCATGTCCTTCCCGCTCGGCGGCACCTACCATGTACCGCACGGCGAATCCAACTATGCGCTGTTCAGCAAGATCCTTGAGCTGTACGACGAGTACGAGCCGGCCGGCGAGCTTGGCAAGTTCAAGGAGATCGTCGCCCGCTGCCTCGGCTGCACCAAGGACGACGCGCTGCGCACCCTGAACGTGACCCTCGAAAAGGTCCTCCCGCTCAAGCCGCTGCATGAGTACGGCTTCAAGGAAGAGGATATCAAGAGCTTCCCGCTCTCGGTCGAGGCGAACCAGCAGCGTCTGATCACCAACTCTTACCGTCCGTGGAGCATCGAGCTGAGCGAACGCGTATACCGCGAGTGCTTCTAAACCCAGTAAGCGTATCGCCTGAACAGGGCGGGGACCCCCGCGTTCCCCGCCCTGTTTTTATAGCAACCTGATAAAGAAAGGATACTTGATCGATATGATGACCAAAGACCAATATATCGAGTCCCTGCGGAAGCTGCACCTGAACCTGTACAGCTTCGGGGAAAAGGTGGAGAATCCGGTGGATAACGCGATCATCCGCCCGTCGCTGAACTCGTTCGCGGCGACCTATGAGCTGGCGGAGGACCCGCAGTATGAGGACCTGATGACCGCGACCTCCAACCTCACGGGCAAGAAGATCAACCGCTTCACCCATCTGCATCAGTCCACGGACGACCTGATTAAGAAGGTCAAGATGCAGCGCCTGCTGGGCCAGAAGACCGCCGCCTGCTTCCAGCGCTGCGTCGGCATGGACGCGTCCAACGCGGTCTACTCCACCACCTATGAGACCGACGAGGCGTGCGGCACACATTACTTTGATAACTTCGTGAAGTTCTGGACCGACGTGCAGGAGAACGACTGGGCGGTGGACGGCGCGATGACCGACGTCAAGGGCGACCGCAGCCTGTCCCCCTCCAAGCAGGCGGATCCGGACCTGTTCCTGCATGTGGTGGAGCGCACGGCGGACGGCGTTTACGTCACGGGCGCGAAAGCGCACCAGACCGGCTATATTAACAGCCATTATGTGCTGGTGATGCCGACGATCTCGATGCGCGAGGGGGACGAGGACTATGCGATCTCGTTCGCCTGCCCGACGGACGCGGAGGGCATTACGCTCATCCTGGGCCGCCAGTCCTGCGACACGCGCAAGACCGAGGAGTACAACGACATCGACGTGGGCAACAAGGTCTACGGCGGGCATGAGGTGCTGGTGATCTTCGACCATG
>NZ_BAAGGY010000027.1:0-38486 GCF_054658635.1 Agathobaculum sp. TL06 | reverse complement strand
GCACCCGCAGGCAGGACATTGAGATTTATTACAGCTTTGTCGGCAAGATTGACTTGCCCGAAGCCTAACGCCCGACCTATCCGACACAATGGCCAAGTGCCGGATAGGAACGGCAAAATTTTTTACACTTCTATTACTTCTTTATCGCACATAAGCAAAAAGCCAGGGCATGAAGCAGCTCATGGCGGGCGCTGGCGTCGCCATCGTCGGCATGGTGCTGGTGCCCCTGCTGTCCGGCCTGTTCACTGTCTGATCGTTTCCCGCAAACAGCCCTGAGAAATCCTCTTGCCGCCCCTGCCCCCAGCGGGGGCGGCTGAAAGGAGGTTAGCACCGTATGGATTTCTTACTGGATGCCCTTACCAACTGGCTCAAGGAAATGTTGGTGGGCGGCATTATGAGCAACCTATCGGGGATGTTCGACAGCGTGAACCAGCAGGTCGCGGATATATCCGTGCAGGTGGGGCAAACGCCGCAGGCGTGGAACGGTGACATTTTCAGCATGATCCAGAATCTGTCCAACACCATCATGGTGCCGATTGCAGGTGTGATCCTGGCCATCGTGATGACGCTGGAACTGATTCAGATGATTACCGACCGAAACAACCTGCATGATGTGGACACCTGGATGATCTTCAAGTGGGTGTTCAAATCCGCCGCAGCCATCCTGATTGTCACCAACACATGGAACATCGTGATGGGCGTGTTTGACGCCGCCCAAAGCGTGGTGGCGCAGGCGGCGGGCATCATCGGTTCGGACGCTTCCATCGACATCTCCTCTGTCATGACCGATATGGAGTCCCGGCTGATGGATATGGAACTGGGGCCGCTGTTCGGCCTGTGGTTCCAGTCGCTCTTTATCGGCATTACCATGTGGGCGCTGTATATTTGTATCTTTATCGTGATCTATGGCCGTATGATTGAGATTTACCTTGTCACGTCCGTGGCCCCCATCCCGATGGCCACCATGATGGGCAAGGAATGGGGCGGCATGGGGCAGAACTATCTGCGTTCTTTGATTGCCCTGGGATTTCAGGCATTTCTCATCATCGTCTGCGTGGCGATCTACGCCGTTCTGGTGCAGAACATCGCCACCGAGGATGACATTATCATGGCCATCTGGAGCTGCGTGGGCTACACGGTCCTGCTGTGCTTTACCCTCTTTAAGACCGGCAGCCTATCTAAAGCAGTGTTTCAGGCGCACTGACCCAGGAAGGAGGAACCCGAAAATGGCTTATGTACCCGTACCCAAAGACCTGACGAAAGTCAAAACCAAGGTCGCGTTCAATTTAACCAAGAGGCAGCTGGTCTGCTTCGGCAGCGGGGCGCTCATCGGCGTGCCGCTGTTCTTTTTGCTCCGGGGGCCTGCGGGAAACAGCGTGGCTGCCATGTGCATGATGCTGGTCATGCTGCCCTTCTTCATGCTGGCGATGTACGAAAAACACGGCCAGCCCCTGGAAAAGATCGTGGGCAACATCCTCAAGGTGGCGGTCATCCGGCCCAAGCAGCGCCCGTTTAAGACCAATAACTTCTATGCCGTGCTGGAACGGCAGGCAAAACTCGACAAGGAGGTGTATGACATTGTTCACCGGAAAGAAAAACCGGCAGGCCGATAAGGATGGCAAGCAGCCGCCGGTTCCAAAGAAGAAACTGTCCCGTGCCGACAGGAAACAGATTGAATCTGCCATTGCCCGCGCCAACCGCACGGATAAAAAGGAAAAATCGGCCCAGGACAGCATCCCCTATGAGCGGATGTGGCCGGACGGCATCTGTAAGGTGGCGGATGGCCGCTACACGAAAACCGTCCAGTTCCAGGACATCAACTACCAGCTCTCGCAGAACGAGGACAAGACCGCGATTTTTGAGGGCTGGTGTGATTTTCTCAACTACTTCGACAGCTCGATTCAGTTCCAGCTGTCTTTTCTGAACCTCGTGGCCTCCGAGGAAACCTTCGCCCGCGCCATCAACATCCCCCTCCAGGGCGATGATTTTGACAGCATTCGGACGGAGTATACCACCATGCTGCAAAACCAGCTGGCACGGGGCAACAATGGTCTTATCAAGACCAAGTATCTGACCTTCAGCATCGAGGCGGACAGTCTCAAGGCCGCCAAGCCCCGGCTGGAGCGCATCGAGACCGACATTCTCAACAACTTCAAGCGCCTGGGCGTGGCCGCCGAGGTGCTGGACGGCAAGGCGCGGCTGGCCCAGCTCCACGGCATCTTCCACATGGACGAACAGATTCCGTTCCGGTTTGAGTGGGAGTGGCTGGCTCCGTCCGGCCTGTCCACCAAGGACTTTATCGCGCCGTCCGGCTTCGAGTTCCGCACCGGCAAGCAGTTCCGTATGGGGAAAAAATACGGGGCTGTTTCTTTTTTGCAGATTTTGGCCCCGGAGCTGAACGACCGGATGCTGGCGGATTTTCTGGATATGGAAAGCTCTCTGATCGTCAGCCTGCACATCCAGTCGGTGGACCAGATCAAGGCCATCAAGACGGTCAAGCGGAAAATCACTGACCTGGACCGCAGCAAGATCGAGGAACAGAAAAAGGCCGTCCGTGCCGGATACGATATGGACATCATTCCGAGCGACCTTGCCACCTACGGCAACGAGGCCAAAAAGCTCTTGCAGGATTTGCAGAGCCGCAACGAGCGAATGTTTCTGGTGACTTTCCTGGTGCTGAACACGGCGGACAATCCCCGGCAGCTGGACAACAACATCTTCCAGGCATCCAGCATCGCGCAGAAGTACAACTGCCAGCTGGCAAGGCTGGACTTCCAGCAGGAGGAAGGGCTGATGAGCAGCCTGCCCCTGGGCCTCAATCAGATCGAGATTCAGCGGGGGCTGACCACCAGCTCCACGGCCATCTTTGTTCCGTTCACTACGCAGGAGTTGTTCCAGAGCGGCAAGGAGGCGCTGTACTACGGCATCAACGCCCTGTCCAACAACCTGATTATGGTGGACCGTAAGCTCTTGAAAAACCCCAACGGCCTGATTCTCGGCACGCCGGGTTCCGGCAAGAGCTTTTCCGCCAAGCGTGAGATCGCCAACTGCTTCCTGCTCACCAGCGACGACATCATCATCTGCGACCCGGAGGCCGAGTACGCGCCCCTGGTGGAGCGCCTGCACGGGCAGGTCATCAGGATTTCGCCCACCAGCAGCAACTACATCAACCCGATGGACCTGAACCTGGACTACTCGGACGATGAAAGCCCGCTGTCCCTCAAGTCTGACTTCATTCTGTCCCTGTGTGAGCTGATCGTGGGTGGCAAGGAGGGCTTGCAGCCGGTGCAGAAAACCATCATCGACCGCTGTGTGCGGCTGGTCTATCAGGAGTACCTCAATGACCCGCGCCCGGAGAATATGCCGATTTTGGAGGACCTTTACAACCTGCTGCGGGCGCAGGAGGAAAAAGAGGCCCAGTACATCGCCACGGCGCTGGAAATCTACGTCACCGGCTCCCTCAACGTGTTCAACCACCAGAGCAATGTGGACATTCACAACCGCATCGTCTGCTACGACATCAAGGAGCTGGGAAAGCAGCTCAAAAAGATCGGGATGCTGGTGGTCCAGGACCAGGTGTGGAACCGTGTCACCATCAACCGCGCCGCCCACAAGTCTACCCGCTACTACATCGACGAGATGCACCTGCTCTTGAAAGAGGAACAGACCGCCGCCTACACGGTGGAGATTTGGAAGCGGTTCCGCAAGTGGGGCGGCATCCCCACCGGCATCACGCAGAACGTCAAAGACCTGCTTTCTTCCCGCGAGGTGGAGAACATCTTTGAGAACTCCGACTTCGTGTATATGCTCAACCAGGCGGGCGGCGACCGGCAGATTCTGGCCAAGCAGCTGGGCATTTCTCCGCATCAGCTGTCCTATGTGACCCACTCCGGCGAGGGCGAGGGCCTGCTGTTCTACGGCGCGACCATTCTGCCTTTTGTGGACCACTTCCCGAAGAATACCGAGCTGTACCGCATTATGACCACCAAACCCCAGGAACTGAAAAAGGAGGCTGAATGACCATGAAACCCAATACCTGTGAACTGAATTCTATGATGTTTTTTGAGGCGGCGCAGGACGAACAGCGCGCCAACCTGCTCACCGAACTGGCGGATGCCGTCAGCGAGACCCGCACGGCGGCGAATCAGGCGGCGGAACTGACCGGGGACGGCGAGGCCGGGCTGCTGCGCCTGACGGAAATCTGGTGGGCCGTGAACGGCGTTCCCGATGCCCCCAGCGTCGTCATCTTCGAGGGGGACCAGATGGAGCTGTTGGCGAATCTGGTGGCGCAGATCTACGCCCATCTGCTCCGGCATCCCTCCGGCGGTCCCCTGGGGCTGGTTCTCTATGTGGAACTGCGCTACATGATGGCCTCCCTGATGTTGGGGGAATGGTTTGACTAAGGAGCCGCGCCTGCGCTTTACGGACGAGGAACGGGCTGACCCGGCGCTGGAGAAGCCCATCCGCAAGGCGGACAAGGCCGCCGCCAAAGCGGATAAGGCGCAGGCCAAAATCCCGAAAAAGACGGTCAAGACCAGAGAAACGGTCGTGGACCCGGCCACCGGCAAGAAAACCGTCCGTCTCAAATTTGAGGAAGTGGATAAGAAAAAACCGCCTTCCAAACTGTCCCATGCGGTGCGGGATGCGCCCGCCAACGCTGTGACGGGGAAAATCCACAAGGAAATCCGGGAGACCGAACAGGACAATGTGGGCGTGGAGAGCGCCCACAAGTCCGAGGAAGCGGTGGAGACCGGCGTACATCTGGTGCAGGAGGGCTACCGCAGCCATAAGCTGAAACCGTACCGCAAGGCGGCCCAGGCGGAGCGGCGGCTGGAAAAGGCCAACGTGAACGTCCTGTATCAGAAGTCTTTGCAGGAGAACCCCCAGCTTGCCAGCAACCCCATTTCCCGCTGGCAGCAGAAACAGCAGATTAAAAAGCAGTATGCCGCCGCCAAGCGCGCCGGTCAGGCTGCCGGGAATACCGCCAAGACTGCGGAGGCCACCGGCAAGGCGGCCAAGACGGTCAAGGAGAAGGCCCAGCAGGCCGGGGCCTATGTGATGCGTCACAAGAAAGGCTTCGGCATCGCCCTGGCGCTGTTTTTGATTGTCTGCCTGCTGCTCAACACCATGTCCTCCTGCTCCATGATGGCACAGAGCATCGGTTCAGCCATATCCGGCACCACCTACCCCTCCGATGACCCGGAGCTGGTGGCGGTGGAGGCCGACTATGCCGCCAAGGAGGCGGCGCTGCAAGCCGAGATCGACAACATCGAGAGCAGCCACCCAGGGTATGACGAGTACCGCTATGACCTGGACATGATCGGCCATGACCCCCATGAGCTGGCGGCCTATCTGTCCGCCGTGCTGCAAGGCTACACGCAGGCGAGCGCCCAGGCCGAGCTGGACCGGGTGTTTGCGGCACAGTATGAGCTGACGCTGACCGAGGAAGTGGAGGTGCGCTACCGCACTGAAACCCGGACGGACAGCGAGGGCAACGAATATGACGTTGAGGTGCCCTACAACTACTACATCTTAAATGTCACCCTCACCAGCAAGCCCATATCTTCTGTGGCTTCGGAGCTGCTGACAGCGGAACAACTGGAAATGTACCAGGTGTACCGGCAGACGCTGGGCAACAAGCCGCTGATCTTCGGCGGTGGTTCCGCCGACACCAGCGATTCCGAGAGTTTGGCCGGTGTGGAGTTTGTAAACGGCACCCGCCCCGGCAATCAGGCCGTGGTGGACATCGCCAAAAGCCAGGTGGGCAACGTGGGCGGCCAGCCCTACTGGAGCTGGTACGGCTTCAACAGCCGCGTGGAGTGGTGCGCCTGTTTCGTGTCCTGGTGCTACGGCCAGATGGGGCTGTCCGAGCCGCGCTTTGCCGCCTGCCAGTCCCAGGGCATCCCGTGGTTCCAGTCTCACGGACAGTGGGGCGGGCGGGATTACGCCAATATCGCCCCCGGCGACGCCATCTTCTTCGACTGGGACCTGGACGGCAGCGCCGACCATGTGGGCATCGTTGTCGGCACCGACGGCAGCCGTGTCTACACCGTAGAAGGCAATTCCGGCGACGCCTGCAAGATCAAGAGTTATTCCCTGACCTACGAGTGCATCAAGGGCTACGGCCTGATGAACTGGTGACAGAGATTTTCAAAGAGGAGTGATTGATTATGGCTAAGAACAAAATCCAGCGCATTGACTTGGAAATTCAGAAAACCCGCGAGAAGATCGCGGAGCAGCAGGAAAAGCTGAAGGCTTTGGAGGCGCAGAAAACCGAGGCGGAGAACCTGGAGATCGTCCAGATGGTGCGTGCCCTGCGTATGACCCCGGAGCAGCTTTCCGCCATGCTGTCCGGCGGCATGGTGCCCGGCCAGACGGTGGCTCCCACCGATTCCGAACAGGAGGACATGACCCATGAAGAATAAGAGAATTTTCAAAACCTTTTCCGCCCTCTGTCTGGCCGCTGTGATGGCGGTGGGCTTCACGGTCCCGGCCTTTGCCCAGGGCACCGACCAGTCTCCGGCGGAGGACGCCACCAACGACGCCAACGTGGTGGTGGAGGAAACCGAGGACAGCCCGGCCCTGACCCCGGAGGGCAACGCCGCCCTGGTGGATGATTTCGGCGGCAACAAGCAGCTTATCACCGTCACCACCAAGGCGGGCAACTACTTCTATATCCTGATTGACCGGGCCAACGAGGACAAGGAAACCGCCGTTCACTTCTTGAACCAGGTGGATGATGCCGACCTGCAAGCTCTGTTGGAGGACGGCCAGGCTGCGGAAGAAGCACCCGCCACCTGTACCTGCACGGAGAAATGTGTGGCCGGTGCGGTCAATACGGCCTGCCCGGTGTGTGCTACTGACATGACCGGCTGTACCGGCAAGGAGCCGGAACCGGAGGCCCCGGAGGAAACCGCGCAGCCGGAGGAACCGGCGCAGGCCGCAGGGCTGAATCCGCTCATCCTGCTGGTGGTACTGGCTGTGCTGGGCGGTGTCGGTGCGCTGGCTTACTTCAAATTTATCCGCAACAAGCCCAAAACCAAGGGCAGCGACGATTTGGATGGTTATGATTACGGCGAGGATGAGGAAGAACTGCCGGAGGATGAAGCCTGGGAGACCGAGGAATCTGACGCGGCGGACGCCGACGGGGGCGGTGATGCGGAAAGCGAGAACCAGGCCAAATGACCCGCTTCACCGACAGCCCCTTTGAACCCATGATGACACGCAGGCCGGAGGGCGGGAAGGACACTTCCCGTCCTCCCTCTTTATCTCCCGGCCACCCCTGTTATGGCTGTGGGAATTACCGTTACGGGCAGCCCTGCGTGGGATTCTGCCACCGGCAGCTGACTGCATGGCTGCGGGAAAGGAGGAAAAAACCATGACACAATATCGACTGGTGATCGCGGAGAAACCCTCGGTTGCAAAATCGCTGGCTGCCGTGCTGGGGGCCGCGAACCGCAGGGACGGTTATCTGGAAGGCAACGGCTGGCTGGTGAGCTGGTGCCTGGGGCATCTGGCCGGGCTGGCGGATGCCGCCACCTACAACCCGGACTATGCCAAGTGGCGCTACGACGATCTGCCCATCCTGCCGGAGTCCTGGCGGTTCACCATCGCCAAGGATAAGCGGGACCAATTTGATGTGCTGCGTACCCTGCTGCGGCGGGAAGATGTGACCGAGGTGGTCAACGCCTGCGATGCCGGGCGCGAGGGGGAGCTGATCTTCCGCACGGTCTACTGCCTGGCAGGCTGCACCAAGCCCATACGCCGCCTGTGGATTTCCAGCATGGAGGATTCCGCTATCCGGGAGGGCTTTGCAAACCTGCGCCCCGGCTCTGACTACGACGGGCTGCACCAGGCGGCCCTCTGCCGTGCCAAGGCGGACTGGCTGGTGGGTATCAATGCAACCCGGCTGTTTTCGGTGCTGTATCACCGCACTTTGAATATTGGCAGGGTCATGTCCCCGACGCTGGCGCTCATCGTCCAGCGGGAAGCCGAGATCGACGCCTTCAAGCCGGTGCCGTTCTACACGGTGGTCCTGGAACTGCCCGGCTTTTCCGTTTCCGGGGAGCGCATGGTGGACAAGGCCGCCGCCCAGCAGCTGAAAACGGCCTGCCAGGGCGGCACGGCCACGGTGAAAAAAGTGGAGCGAAAGGAAAAATCCGAAAAGCCGCCCGCCCTCTATGACCTGACCACCCTCCAGCGGGACGCCAACCGCCTGCTGGGATATACGGCCCAGCAGACCCTGGACTATCTGCAAAACCTCTATGAAAAGAAGCTCTGCACCTATCCCCGGACGGACAGCCGCTATCTGACCTCCGACATGGCCGAGGGGTTGCCGGTGCTGGTGAATCTGGTTGCCAACGCCATGCCGTTCCGCAAGGGCATCGCCATTTCCTGTGATGCGGCGGCGGTCATCAACGACAAGAAAGTGACCGACCACCATGCCATTATCCCCACCCGGAATATCCAGGAGGCGGACCTGTCCGCTCTGCCGGTGGGTGAACGGGCGGTGCTGGAGCTGGTGGCCCTGCGGCTGTTGTGCGCTGTGGCGGAACCTCATACCTATGCGGAAACCGCCGTGATGGTGGAGTGCGCCGGAGCGGAATTTTCCGCCAAGGGCCGCACGGTGAAGCAGCCCGGTTGGCGGGCGCTGGACGCGGCCTACCGCGCTGGGCTGAAAAATGCGGAGCCGGACAAGGAAACCGAGGACAAAGCCCTGCCGGACGGAGGCCGTCTGCCAGAACTGGCCGAGGGCCAAAGCCTGCCGGTCGCCGGTGCCGCCGTCAAGGAGGGCAAGACCACCCCGCCCAAGCACTACACCGAGGATACGCTGCTCTCCGCGATGGAGACTGCCGGGAAGGACGAGATGCCGGAGGACGCCGAGCGCAAGGGCCTGGGAACCCCGGCCACCCGCGCCGGGATTCTGGAAAAGCTCGTGTCCACCGGCTTCCTGGAACGCAAAAAGAGCAAAAAGCAAGTGCAGCTCCTGCCGTCCCATGATGCGGTGTCCCTCATCACCGTGCTGCCGGAGCAGCTGCAATCGCCCCTGCTGACCGCTGAATGGGAGTACCGCCTGGGCGAGATCGAGCGCGGCGAACTGGCCCCGGAGGACTTCATGTCCGGGATCAGCGCCATGCTCCAGGAGTTGGTGGGGACCTATCAGGTCATCAAGGGGACCGAGTATCTGTTCACGCCGCCCCGTGAGGTGGTGGGCAAATGCCCCCGCTGCGGCGGTGAGGTTGCAGAAATGCAAAAAGGCTTCTTCTGTCAGGATAAATCTTGCAATTTTGCAATCTGGAAAAACAGCAAATGGTGGGCCATGAAGCGCAAGCAGCCCACCAAGGCCATTGTGACGGCGCTGCTCAAGGATGGCCGCGCCCGCGTGACTGGGCTGTACTCGGAAAAGAGCGGCAAGACCTACGATGCCACCGTGGTTCTCGATGATGACGGCAGATACGCCAATTTCAAGCTGGACTTTGACCGGCAGAAAGGCGGCGGGAAATGAAACTGAGTTTATATGAACAGGAAACCATTATCCTCTACAACCAGGCCGAGACCACCGCCGAGGTCTACACCCACGACCCCCGACTGCTGGAAAAACTGCGGCGGCTGGCAGAGAAATACCCGGACCAGATCGTGAAAAAGGACCGGCAGACCTTCACGGTCCCCAAACGCTGCGTGTCGGTTCGGGAGCCGTACAGTGCCGAGCGCCGCAAGGCGGCCAGTGAGCGGGCCAAAGCTGCCGGGTACAGGCCGCCCACTCCCAAGAAAGGCAATGAGTAAGCATGGCCGAGAGCATTTTTGAGGCCGTCAAGCAGTCTGTCACCGTCCGGGAAGCGGCGCAGATGTATGGGATCGAGGTCAACCGGAGCGGCATGGCCTGTTGCCCCTTCCACGATGACAAAAATCCCAGCATGAAGCTGAACGAGGACTATTTCTACTGCTTCGGCTGCGGGGCCACCGGCGACGTGATCGACTTTACCGCCCGGCTCTACAACCTGTCCCCCAAGGAGGCCGCTGAGAAGCTGACCCAGGATTTTGGCCTGGCTTATGACAGCCAGGCCCCGCCCCGGAGGCGCTATGTCCGACAGAAAACCGAGGCACAGAAGTTCAAGGAGGACCGGGACCATACCTTTCGTGTCCTGGCTGACTACTATCATCTGCTCAGAAAGTGGGAAACGGACTATTCTCCCAAAACACCGGAGGAAGCTCCACACCCCCGGTTCATGGAGGCAATTCAAAAAAAGGACTATACGGGCTACCTGCTGGATTTTTTCCTGGAGGACAGCCCGGAGGAACAAAAACTGTGGATTGCCGCACATCAATCAGAAATCGCCAATTTGGAAAGGAGAGTGAAATTCATGGCTGATAAGCCCACCAACCGGGAGCGGTTGCAGGAGATCACGGCGGGCATTGAACAGGGCATCAAGGAGCTGTTCGAGAGCGAGAAGTATATGCGCTACCTGTCCGTCATGTCCAAGTTCCACCGCTATTCCGTCAACAACACCATGCTCATCTATATGCAGCGCCCGGACGCCACGCTGGTCGCTGGCTTTCAGAAATGGAAAAACCAGTTTGAGCGCCATGTGAAAAAGGGTGAGCATGGGATCACCATCATCGCCCCAACGCCGTACAAAAAGAAGATCGAGGAAATGAAGCGCGACCCGGACACCCAGGCACCCATTCTGGACGCAGACGGCAAGGCGGTCATGGAGGAAAAGGTAATCGAAATCCCCCTGTTCCGCCCGGTCAAGGTGTTTGATGTGAGCCAGACGGACGGCAAGCCCCTGCCGGAGCTGGCTTCCAGCCTGTCCGGGACGGTGCCGCACTATGAGGCGTTTCTGGAGGCGCTGCGCCGCTCCGCGCCGGTTCCCATCGAGTTTGAGCCGATGGCCGAGAACATGGACGGCTATTTTTCCTCTGAGCAGCAGCGGATCGCCATCCGGGAAGGCATGAGCGAGGTGCAGACCGTTTCTGCCGCTGTCCATGAGGTTGCACACAGCAAGCTCCACGACCCCAAAAAGTATGAGGCGGAGCCAACCTGGAAGATTGTCATGGTGAGCGAGGGCGGCACCAAGCGGGACTTCCGTATGGATTTTGCCACCGAAGCGGAGGCGGAACAGGCCGCCGCCGAGGAAGGCTGGCGCTATGTGGACGAGAATCAGTTTGAGTGGCGGCTGGAAGTGGAGGAAGATCTGACGGCGGTGAAACAGGCTGCCAAGAACCGCAACACCGAGGAAGTGGAGGCCGAGAGCATTTCTTATGCGGTTTGCCAGTATTTCGGCATCCAGACCGGCGAGAACAGTTTTGGCTACATCGCTTCCTGGTCGAAGGACAAAGAGCTGAAGGAGCTGCGGGCCAGCCTGGAGACCATCAACAAGACTTCCTGTGAGCTGATTAACGACATTGAGCGAAACTACAAGGAAATCTGCAAAGAGCGCGGCATTGACCTGACCGCGCAGCAGGAACAGCCTGCGGCAGAGATGGAAGCCCCCACACAGGTTCCGGTCCGCCATGAGTACAAGCTGCATGACAATTTTGAGCGCACCTCTCCGGCAGACGGCACCTATATCCAGGAATACACCGTTGCGGAGGATTTATCCCTTACTCCAGGCGAGGTGCTTTATACCGGCACCTATGGAGAATGTACCAAGCTGTACGCCGCCCTTCAGGATGGCAGCATGACCGCCAAACAGGTCAAAGACCAGACAAAGATGGAAAAGCTCTATGAACTGGATGAGCGGCTGTACCTCCACATCCAGCCCTGTGAAGATGGCTATGACTACACCATCTACGATAAAGATACCATGCGGGCGCTGGACGGCGGGCAGCTGGACGCCCCGCAGCTTCCGATAGCAAAGGCTTGTCTGGAAATCTGTAACCTGCATAACATTGGAACCCACACGATTGCCTATGCACCGCTGGAAATGGTGGAAACTCTGCAAGAAGCACAGCTTTCCCAACCACCTCTACCGCCTGAACCGCCGGAGCATCATCTGGACGAATACCCCATGCCGGACCCTGTGCTGACCCAGGACGATCTGGAAAAATGCGGCTACCTGGACGGGGATTTGCTGCCCCTCTCCAAAGAGAGAGCCTACGAGCTGATGGAGCGCGACTTGACTGTTTACATGATCCAGCAGGGCGAGAACCCGGAGATGGCCTTTGATACCGCCGATCTGGACGCCCATGACGGCATCTTTGCGGTGTCCCGTGAGGAATGGGAGGAAAGCCCGGAGTTTGATAAGCTGGTCAAGGACCGCATGAATCACCAGCAGGAACGGGAGCAGGCGTTTCTCTCCCACAAGGGGGACTGCTATGCGATTTACCAAGTGAAGCACACTGACGAGCTGCGGGACATCCGCTACGAGGGCCTGGAATGGCTCCAGTCCATCGGGCGGACGGTGCAGCGGGATAACTATGAGCTGGTTTATACCGCTCCGCTGCTGCCCTCTGATTTGAAAGGCGATACCACCGAACAGCTCTTTTACCGTTTCAACAATGAGCATCCCGCCGATTACGGCCATCCGTCCATGAGCGTCAGCGACATCGTTGCCATCAAGCGGGACGGCAAGGTATCCTGTCATTACTGCGACAGCTTCGGCTTTCAGCAGATTCCCGGATTCCTGCCGGACAATCCGCTGAAAAATGCGGAAATGGCCGTGGAGGATGACTACGGCATGATCGACGGCATCATCAACAACGGACCCAAGGAGCCGACAGTGTCCCAGCTGGAACAGCAGGCCCGCAGCGGCCAGCCGATCTCCCTCATGGATTTGGCTGCCGCCGCCTACCGGGAGGACCGGGACAAGAAAAAGTCCGTCATGGAGCAGCTGAAAAGCCAGTCCAGGACGGAACACAAAAAGACAGCGCCCAAAAAGAGCGCGGAAAGGGAGATTTGATATGGGAAACTTCATTTTTGAAGAAATCAACCTCATGTGCATTTACAACACCGGCAGCCGCACCGGGCTGATCGAGGCCCTGAACGAAATGCGCGGCCACCTGGAACCGGACGAAACCGAACTGCGGGAGCTGACGGACAGCGCCCTGGGCAAGCTCCAGGCTATGAGCGACGCCGAGTTTGCCGAGCTGGAGCTGTTCCCGGATTTCGACGAGTAAGAACCTACGATACCGATACAATACTTCTCATAAATCCCTGACCCGGCCACCCTGTCGGGCCGGGGATTTTGTTTGTTGGGGTATATCCCCAAACCCCTGTTTCTGTCTGGCAATTTTACAATTCATTTATTTCCAAGGAAGGACGGTCATTGTATAATAGAGGTGATAAGAACAGAACTTTTCAAACCGCCTCATTGCATGGAATAGTCTACTTTATTATAATTAAAGCAGGAGGTGTTTAGCGATGGCGAATGAAGATAAAAAAGATTTTAATGCCATGCTACATGATAGCAAGGATATGCCTAAATTCCAGACCATTACCGACCAGAAAAGCATTGAGAAGTATGGCGGAAGCAGGATGTACTTTGCACCGCCAATCGACTATGATAAAGTGATGAAACTGATACCTGATGGCAAAGTAATCACTGTCGGAAAAATCCGTGAATATTTTGCTGAACTGAATGGGGCGGATTTCACAGAGCCTATCACAGCCGGAATTTTTGTATCTATTGCAGCATGGGCAAGTTACCAGCGTTCCGAAGATGAAACCCCGTATTGGCGAACCTTAAAGGCAAACGGGGAATTGAACGAAAAATATCCCGGCGGTGTAAAGGCACAAAAGGAAAAGCTGGAAGCAGAAGGCCACACTATTATTCAGAAAGGACGCACAAATATAAAGTATTTCGTAAAGGACTATGAAAGCGTTCTTTTTGATTTGAGATAGGAATTTTGAGTTGTAAAATATCCCATCATCGGGCCAATCTGACCCAGAACTTTCAAAACTGAATACCAGCCGCCTAACGGCGGCACCACCCCAGCAGGAAATCAGAAACGGTTTCCTGCTTTTCTTTTACCCCAAAAACGAAAGGAGGATAAACAACCATGCCATCCAAAACTGAATTTTACCGGCAGATGGCCGAACAGGTATCGACCCAGCTTGTGGGCAGCTGGAAGGAATGGACGGCTTTTCTTACTACTGCCGCGCGCCTTTATAAATACCCATTCCACGAGCAAATGATGATTTACGCCCAGCGCCCGGATGCCACCGCCTGCGCCGAGTATGATTTATGGAATGAAAAAATGGGACGGTATGTGCGCCGTGGCTCCAAGGGTATCGCCCTGGTGGACGATTCCGGCGACAGGCCCCGGCTGCGCTATGTATTTGATATTTCTGACACCGGCACCCGGCCCAACTCCCGCACTCCCTGGCTGTGGCAGCTGGAGGAACAGCACAAGGGGCCTGTGTCAGCTATGCTGGAGCGCAGCTATGGCGTTGCCGGTGACGATCTTGCCCAGCAGCTCACTGATGTGGCCGGAAAGCTGGCCAGCGAGTATTGGGACGAGCATCAGCAGGACTTCCGCTACATCGTTGACGGTTCGTTCCTGGAGGAGTACGATGATTTCAACATCGAAGTCCAATTCAAAGCCGCTGCCACCGTCAGCATCGCCTACGCCCTGATGTCCCGCTGCGGGCTGGAACCGGAGCAGTATTTCGGCCATGAAGATTTTATGCCGATTTTCGATTTCAACACCCCGGCCACCGTGGGGGCGCTGGGAACGGCAGTCAGCCAGGTGAACCAGCAGGTGCTGCGGCAGATCGGCGTTACCATCCAGAACTATGAGCGCGAGCATCTCGCAGAAAGGAGCGTTACACATGGAGAACAACCTGACTTACACGAGGAACGGCGATTACCTGATTCCCGACTTGAAGTTGACCGAGCAGCCGCCGAAGCCCCTGGGCAAGTACGGCAGGCTGCGGAAAGCCTACCTGAAGGAACACCGGCCCCTGATCTACAATCAGCTGCTGATGACCGAGAAGCTGTACCCGCACCTTTGGGAGATCGACGAGACGGCGAACAGACGCCTCGAACAGATGATGCCCCAGTTGGCGGAGTCGGCGGGCGCGACGGAGGAGCTGAAAGCCCGCGATCCGATGCGCTGGGTGGGTCTGATGAACACCTGCAAGGCACAGGCCGAGGAGATTCTGATGGCGGAGCTTATCAACAGCTAACCCTAAACCTGTTCCTCTCCGAAGCGGAACAAATCCAGAAAATTGACGAAGCAGAGAGTGTGAAAACGTCCTCTGCTTTTTCTTTTGCCCAGGAACAGTCGCAGCCGGAAGCTGCTGACCATGAGGCAGCGGAGGCAAAGCCTACTCTCCGGGAGCTGCATGAGAAATATAAGCCTATCGTGCTGGAGGCTGTCACCCAGGATTCCAGATACCGGAACGCCTGCGGTCACAGCGACCATGAAAGCGCCGTAATCGAAGGCCGTTCGGCTATCCGCCGCGCTGTTTTGGCGTCTGGCAATAAGGAACTGCTCAACCTCTATTCCCATACCCCGGAGTTCCGCCAGCGCCTTCATCGTGAAGTTATCGACGAGACCTATCCCAAGCTCCATGAGCTGCTGCGCCCTCTCTCGGATGCAGACATCGACGCTGCCATCCAGAACTGGAACGGCAAAATCGAAAGCAAACACGCTGTTGTCCGCTACATGAAAGACCATGCGCGGGAGAAAGATGCCGCCGCATGGCTGGCCCGTGAGTTTGACGGTGGCGACGGCAAAACCCCGTTTGCGGTCCGCCCGGAAAGCCCCAACGGAACGGCGCTGCCCTGGCCCAAGGTGCAGCGTCGGATTGCCCAGCTCATCAGGGAGGATCGGTTCTATACCGAAGCGGAGCAGGACCGTTTTGACAACATCGACCCCATTGCCATCCGGGAGGCTCTGGCCCAGCGCGGGATTGTGAACGGTCAGGTGGTAGACCCGGAAAAGCTGGACAGTGACCCGTTCATCCAGCAGGTGATGCGGGATGTGGAGGCCATCGCAGCCGGGGAACAGGCCGAGGCAAGGCCGGAGCCGTCTGTGCCGGACTTATCCGGTCAGCCCATTACCCGTGAGGGCGACACCATTACCATCGGGAACGGGGAACCGACCCATGAGATTGACATTACCGTTACCGATGAAGAATACGAGACCATCCGGCAGGCTATCCCGGAGGAAAATGGCTACGACCCCGCCGCGCTGGTCTACCATGTGGGCGATACGGTCTATCTGGACAATCAGGAGTATCGCATCACGGAGCTGCGGGAGGACACAGTACAGTTGCTTCCCACCGGCATGAGCTACCCCATCTACCGGGCCGAGAGCCGTGAACGGTTCGAGCAGCTGCTGCGGGCGGATACCCGCAATGAGGCGCTGACGGAGTTCCTGCCGATAAATCCTGACACGGCGGACCAGGACCTGCGGGATGTGCTGGCCCACGGTCTGATCGGCGTGCCGGACAAAGCGGAGCTTTCCGCACTGCTGCACAGCGGCCAGAGCAACAGCGAGATCGCCCAGTGGTTGAGTAGGGCCTATCCCGGCATTGTGGAGACGATGGAGCTGGAAACCGGCGACACCGCCGACTACCGCACCATGACCGAGGGCATCGAACTGGAGGTGCTGGATGCGGATGAGAAGCGGCTGGCCATGCTGTTTTTCCGCTGGGATGAAGTTGCGCCGCTGCTGCGTGGAATGTACGCCCGCCAGCTGGACGGTTTTGGACAGGACCAGCCCGAACCGGTTGTTGAATCCGCTGCCACTGTTGAAGAACCTGCCGAAGCTGCCAAGCCCATTGAGGGACCCGCCGCTGAGGCCCCGGCGTTCCACTCCGAGCCGGTGGCGGTCTATCCCGGCGACAAGAATCATCTGCCCTATGACGTGGTGGTGGAACGGCTGCACGTTGACCGGCCGGAACCCACTCCGCCTTCGCCCGCCGCCGGAAACTTTCATATCACGGACGACCACCTGGGGGAAGGCGGCCCAAAAGAAAAGTTCTGGCGCAACATCAAGGCCATTGCCACGCTGAAACAGATCGAGCGGGAAAACCGCCACGCTACCCCGGAGGAACAGCACCTGCTTTCGCAGTATGTGGGCTGGGGCGGGCTGCCGGATGCCTTTGACCCGGAGAAGCCCGCCTGGGCGGCGGAGTATTCGGAGCTGAAGGAGCTGCTGACCCCGGAGGAATATGCTGCGGCCAGGGCCTCCACCCTCAACGCCCACTACACCAGCCCCACGGTCATCAAGGCGATTTATGAGGCTGTGGGCCGCATGGGCTTTCAGACCGGGAATATTCTGGAGCCGTCCTGCGGCGTGGGCAACTTCTTTGGGATGCTGCCGGAGAGTATGGCCGGAAGCAAGCTGTACGGCGTGGAGCTGGATTCCATCAGCGGGCGGATTGCCCAGCAGCTCTATCCCAAGGCGGACATCACCGTGGCGGGATTTGAGACCACCGACCGGCGGGACTTCTACGATCTGGCGGTGGGCAATGTACCTTTCGGCCAGTATCAGGTCAACGACAAAGCCTACAACAAGCTGCACTTTAACATTCACAACTACTTTTTCGCCAAGGCACTGGACCAGGTGCGCCCCGGTGGCGTGGTCGCTTTTGTGACTTCCCGATACACAATGGACGCCAAGGATTCCACCGTGCGCCGGTATCTGGCCCAGCGCGCCGAGCTGCTGGGGGCCATCCGCCTGCCCAATGACGCTTTCAAAAAGAATGCCGGAACCGAGGTCGTATCGGACATCATTTTCCTGCAAAAGCGGGACCGCCCGCTGGACATCGCGCCGGACTGGACCCAGACCGGCCAGATCGAAGATGGTTTTACCATCAACCAGTATTTCCTGGACCACCCGGAGATGGTGCTGGGCCGTCAGGAACCGGAAAGCACCGCTCACGGCATGGACTACACCGTGAACCCCATCGAGGGGCTGGAGCTGGCCGACCAGCTGCACGATGCCGTGAAGTATATTCGCGGCACCTATCAGGAGGCTGCGCTGCCGGAGCTGGGCGAAGGCGAGGACATTGACACCTCCCTCCCGGCAGACCCTAACGTGAAGAACTACTCCTACACCGTGGTGGACGGCGCTGTGTACTTCCGGGAGAACAGCCGTATGGTGCGGCCTGATCTGAACGCCACCGCCGAAGCCCGCGTCAAGGGGCTGGTGGAGTTGCGGGACTGTGTGCAGCGGCTCATCGACCTGGAGATGGATGCTGCCATGCCGGATGCCGACATCCGGGAACAGATGGCGGAGCTGAACCGGCTCTATGACGATTTCTCTGCAAAGTACGGACTTATCAATGACCGGGCGAACCGGCTGGCCTTTTCCGATGATTCCAGCTACTATCTGCTCTGTGCGCTGGAAGTGCTGGACGAGGACGGAAAGCTGGAACGCAAGGCGGATATGTTCACCAAGCGGACCATCAAACCCCATCAGGCCGTCACCACCGTGGACACAGCCAGCGAGGCGCTGGCCGTATCCATCTCAGAAAAGGCCCGTGTGGAAATGGAGTACATGGAACAACTCACCGGCAAAACCAGCGACGAGCTGGCCGCCGAACTGCGCGGCGTGATCTTCCGGGTGCCGGGTCAGACGGAGCCGGACGGAACACCCCATTATGTGACCGCCGATGAATACCTCTCTGGCAACGTGCGCCGGAAGCTGCGGCAGGCACAGCGGGCTGCGGAGCGCGATCCGGCTTTTGCCATCAACGTAGATGCTCTGACCGCCGCCCAGCCCAAGGACCTGGACGCATCGGAGATCGAGGTGCGCCTGGGTGCGACCTGGATTGACAAAGCGTACATCCAGCAGTTTATGTATGAGACCTTCGATACGCCGTACTACCTTCAGCGAAGCATCCAGGTCCACTATTCTCCCTTCACCGCCGAGTGGCAGATTTCCGGCAAGAGTGCGGTGTCCGAAAACAATGTGGCGGCTTACACCACCTATGGAACCAGCCGCGCCAACGCCTACAAGATTCTGGAGGACAGCCTGAACCTGCGGGATGTGCGTATCTACGATACCGTAGAGGACGCGGAAGGCAGGGAACGCCGGGTGCTGAACGCCAAGGAGACCACCCTGGCCGCCCAAAAGCAGCAGGCCATCCGGGACGCCTTTAAGGACTGGATTTGGCGGGACCCGGAACGTCGCCGGGCTTTGGTTCATCAATACAATGAGGAAATGAACTCCACCCGGCCCCGTGAATACGACGGGTCCCACATCACCTTTGGCGGCATGAACCCGTCCATCACCCTCCGGGATCACCAGCTGGGGGCCATTGCCCACATCCTCTACGGCGGCAACACGCTGCTGGCCCATGAGGTGGGCGCGGGCAAGACCTTTGAGATGGTGGCCGCCGCAATGGAGGCCAAGCGCCTGGGCCTGTGCCAGAAGTCCCTCTTTGTGGTGCCGAACCACCTGACCGAGCAGTGGGCATCAGAGTTTCTGCGGCTGTACCCCTCGGCCAACATTCTTGTCACCACCAAAAAGGACTTCGAGACCCACAACCGCAAGAAATTCTGCGCCCGCATCGCCACCGGCGACTACGACGCCATCATCATGGGGCACAGCCAGTTTGAGCGTATCCCCATCAGCAAGGAACGCCAGGAGAGGCTGTTGCAGGAACAGATTTGGGAGATCACCGAGGGCATTTCCGAGGTGGAGTCCAGCGGTGGGGAACGCTTCACGGTCAAGCAGCTGGAGCGAACCCGCAAATCCCTGGAGACCCGGCTGGAAAAGCTGCAAGCGGAAGGCCGCAAAGACGATGTGGTAACTTTTGAACAGCTCGGCGTGGACCGGCTGTTTGTGGACGAGGCACACAACTACAAGAACCTGTTTTTATACACCAAGATGCGGAATGTGGCAGGTCTCTCCACTACGGACGCGCAGAAGTCCAGCGATATGTTCGCCAAGTGCCGCTACATGGACGAGATCACCGGCAGCCGGGGCGTCATCTTTGCCACCGGCACGCCGGTTTCCAACAGCATGACGGAGCTTTACACCATGCAGCGGTATCTCCAATATGACCGGCTCCAGGAGCTGGGCATGGCGCACTTTGACTGCTGGGCCAGCCGCTTCGGGGAGACAGTGACCGCTTTGGAGCTGGCACCGGAAGGCACTGGCTACCGGGCGCGTACCCGCTTCTCCAAGTTTTTCAATCTGCCGGAGCTGATGAACCTGTTCCGGGAAGTAGCGGACATAAAAACCGCCGACCAGCTTCACCTGCCTACGCCGGAGGTGGAGTACCATAATATTGTGGCCAAGCCGACTGTGCAGCAGCAGGAAATGGTGAAGGCGCTCTCCGAACGCGCCTCTCTGGTACACAGCGGCAGCGTGGACCCCTCCCAGGACAATATGCTCAAGATCACTTCGGATGGCCGCAAGCTGGGGCTGGACCAGCGGATCATTAGCCCGCTTTTACCAGACGAACCCGGCACAAAGGTCAACCAGTGTGTGGACAACATCATGCAGATCTGGCGGGACGGCGAGGCTGACAAGCTGACCCAGCTGGTGTTCTGCGATATTTCCACGCCCCAGGCCCGCCCCACTAAAAAAGCGGCCAAGGCGCTGGACAACCCCACGCTCCACGCGCTGGAACAGGCTGTGCCGCTGGATGCGCCGGAACCGGCCTTTACGGTCTATGAGGACATCCGGCAAAAGCTCATCGCCCAGGGGATGCCCGCCGAACAGATCGCTTTCATCCATGAGGCCAACACCGAAGTGCGGAAAAAGGAGCTGTTTTCCAAAGTCCGTACCGGCCAGGTGCGCGTTTTGCTGGGCAGCACCGCCAAGATGGGCGCTGGCACCAATGTGCAGGACCGGCTGGTGGCGCTCCATGACCTGGACTGCCCCTGGCGGCCCGGTGACCTGGCCCAGCGCAAGGGCCGTATTGAGCGTCAGGGTAACCAAAATCCCCTGGTCCATGTGTATCGCTATGTCACCGAGGGGACCTTTGATGCCTATCTCTGGCAAACGGTGGAGAACAAGCAGAAATTCATCAGCCAGATCATGACTTCCAAATCGCCGGTGCGAAGCTGTGATGATGTGGACGAAACGGCGCTTTCTTTTGCCGAGATCAAGGCATTGTGCGCCGGAGACCCGCGCATCAAGGAGCGCATGGACCTGGATGTGGAGGTCTCCAAGCTGAAGCTGATGAAGGCAGATCACCAGAGCAAGCAGTACCGCCTGGAGGACCAGCTGCTCAAATACTTCCCGGAGGAAATTGAGAAAAACAAAGGCTTTATCGCGGGGCTGGAGGCCGATATGGCAACCCTGGCCGCCCATCCACACCCAGAGGACGGCTTTGCCGGTATGGAAGTCCGGGGCGATGTGCTGACAGACAAGGAGAACGCCGGTGCCGCCCTGCTGGATGCCTGCAAGGAGGTCAAAGGCACCGAGCCGGTGCCCATCGGGAATTACCGGGGCTTTGCTATGTCGGCGTCCTTTGATGCGTTCCGGCAGGAATATACGCTCCTGCTGAAAGGCAAGATGACCCACCGGGCAAGTCTCGGCACAGACCCGCGCGGCAACCTGACCCGTATCGACAATGCGCTGGCGCAGATGCCCCAGCGGCTGGAGGCGGTCAAGAACCAGCTGGACAATCTCTACCAGCAGCAGGCCGCCGCCAAAGAGGAAGTAGGCAAGCCGTTTCCCTTTGAGGACGATCTGCGGATAAAGTCCGCCCGGCTGGTGGAACTGGACACGCTGCTGAACATCGACGGCAAAGGCCGTTCTTCCCCGGAAACGGTTGTTGCCAAAAGTGCGCGCCCCTCCGTCCTGGAGGGGCTTCGCCGTCCCGTGCCGCCGCGAACGGCGGACAAAAAAACCAAGACCCATGAGGAGGTGCGATAACATGAACACAGACAAAAACACGGCCCTCTATGAAAAGATGGCCACCGAGCAGGACAAGTTTCGGGACTGGCTGAAAAGCCAGTCCCCGGCGGAGGTTTTGAACCATGCTTACGAGTACACCGTCCGGGAGGACATTGTGATGGCGATGGAGGAACTGGAGCTGCCGGAAGCCCAGGCGGCTGCGCTGCTGGCCTCGCCGTCCCCGCTGGCGGATGTCTACAAAGAATTTGCCGACCGGGAGACTTCCTACATGGACGTGATCCGGGACAGCATCGAGGAACAGGCCGAAGCGGCGCTGAACGCCCAGCGCGAGCTGCCGCTCTACCGGCACGACGCCGCCTATGCCCGCGAACAGGGAGACCTGGATTTGTACCGGGCGTCCCGTCGCGCCAACATCGCCTGCAAGGAGGCCATTGAGAACGCCATTGCCGAAAACTATCGGGACAACCGGCTGGGCGGGGACGCCGTACCCCAGGTGATCGAGCAGTTCGGGTACACCCGCACCCTCTATGTGTTGGCAAACACCGTGCAGCAGAAAGACTGGGACGGGCGGTTCAGCCCAGCCAACAAGGCGTGGGCCAAGACCGTGGACATCCCGCCCAACCCGGACGGATTTGGCGGCAACCGCAACCTGGACTTTGTGGTGGATAGCCACCCCGGTCTGGTCGATCTGTTTTTGAGCCAGACGCGGCAGGACTATCTGCGGCTTCAGCCGCTGACGCCCGAAGAAATCCACGCCGAGGCTGCCCGGCTCTTGCAGGAACTGCGCGTGCCGGAGCATCCCAACAGCCCCCACGGCACCCACTACATGGCCCGCATTTCGCCGGACTTTCTGGCCCGCGCAGGCACCCAGGCCCACGACCAGCTGATGAACCTGCTGCCGTTCCGCAGTCTGGCGATCACCGGCATGAAGGATTTGCCCGGCACCTATGTCACCATTCTGGCCAGCGAGGACCGCTCCAGGAATCTGCGCCAGCGCCACCGTTCCGTCCGCAGCCAGCTCAAGCCGGAGCCGCGCTCTGCTGAAAAAGGCGAGAAGAAAGCGCCTGCCCACAAGAAGCGGGAGCCGGAGCGGTGAGCGCCCCGAAGCGCAAACGGGATGTGCAGCTGAACTTCCGGGTCTCCCCGGAGGAACTGGCGCTGATCGAGCAGAAGATGGCCCAGCTGGGGACGAAAAACCGGGAAGCCTATCTGCGGAAAATGGCTCTGGACGGCTATGTGGTACGGCTGGACTTGCCGGAGCTGAAGGAGCTGGTGTCCTTGCTTCGCCGGAGCAGCAACAATCTGAATCAGCTCACACGCCGGGTGCATGAAACCGGGCGGATTTATGACGCCGACCTGGAGGATATATCCCAGCGGCAGGAGGCTTTGTGGGATGGGGTGCATCGGATATTGACCCAGCTGGCAAAGCTGTCGTGATGGGGGCATACGCTCCGGCTGCAAGAGGGAGGTTCGGCGCGTGCGGATGCTGCGCCGGGCCTCCCTCCTTTTTCTTTTGTCGTATCGTTGCGGTTTTGGATTCTATCAGAGATAATGGAGGCAGAAATGAGGTGATGGCTGATGTTGACGTTTGAAAACGTCCTGACGGTTTTTCAAGAGTATTTGCGCCGCGACCCGGAGGAAGAAGTTCTTCCCTGCAGGCGCGGCTATGTTCGGGTGACCTGGAATCTGGATTCACGCTACTGCGTGGACGGAGTTCTCTGCCGGACCCCGGAGGAACTGTTTGACCTGCTGTTGCAGGATTACTGGGACTTTGAGCTGGTCTGCCGGACAAAAGGCCGCCGGGAGGCCACCGAAGCGGACGAGAGAGCTGTGGACGAACTGTGCCAGCCATACCTGGACTGGCGGAAGGAGGCGCTGAAATGAGAGCTGTGGTATTTATTTTGAAACTGGTGTTGAAGATCGCCGCCGCGCCGGTGGTGCTGGCGCTGACACTGTTCACCTGGGTGTGCTTCGGGCTGCTGTATGTGTCCAGCTTCATCTTCGGCCTGGCCTCCACGGTGGTGGCGCTGCTGGGACTGGCGGTTCTGGTTACCTACTCGCCGCAAAACGGCATCATCCTGCTGGTGATCGCCTTCCTGGTCAGCCCGCTTGGCCTGCCGATGGCCGCCGCCTGGCTGGTGAGTAAGGTGCAGGACCTGCGGTATGCGATCCAGGATGCGGTGTATGGCTAAACAGGAAACGCAGAAGTACCGGGAGTGAACGCCTGGCATTTTTGACTTTACTTTCGTGCTAATTTCGCATATAATATTAGCATGAAAGGAAGGTGAAGAACGTGAGCCAATTTCAACAGCTGGACCAGTTGATGGAACGTCAGGACGGGATGCTGCGCACCGGGGAGGCCCTTGCAGCCGGAATCTCAAAACCTGTTTTTTATCAGTTTGTACGGTCGCGCGGGCTGGAACAGGCGGCGCATGGGATTTATCTTTCCAAGGATGCCTGGGTGGACGCCATGTACCTTTTACATTTACGCTGTCCGCAGGCAATTTTTTCCCATGAAACGGCGCTGTTTTTCCATGACCTGACCGACCGGGAACCGATGGCCTATTCTGTCACGGTCAAGACAGGCTACAATCCCACCCGGCTAAAGGATGAGGGCGTCCAGGTCTTTACCATCAAGGCGGAGCTACATGAAGTCGGGCTGACCACGATGCAGACGCCTTTCGGTCACGATGTACCGGTCTATGATCGGGAACGGACCATCTGCGATGTGCTTCGCAGCCGGAACCATATCGAGATGCAGACCTTCCAGGACGCATTGAAAGCGTATGCCAGACGGAAGGATAAGGACCTTCGGACGCTGATGCGCTACGCCAGGCTGTTCCGGGTCGAGAAGATTTTACGTCAGTATTTGGAGGTACTCTTATGATAAAAACGGCAAGGCAGCTGAAAGATTTGATCCGCAACCTCTCCAGGAAAAACGCTGCGGATGCGCAAATTCTGATGCGAAATTACATGATGGAGCGGTTCCTGGAGCGTATCTCTCTTTCAGCATATCGAGACAAATTCATTCTCAAGGGCGGGATGCTGGTGGCCGCGATGGTTGGCCTGGATGCCCGCTCCACGATGGACCTGGACGCGACGGTCAAGGGAGCCAACGTCAGTGTGGAGAATGTTGAGAACATGATGGCCGAGTTCATCGCCGTTCCCATTGACGATGGCGTTACCTTCCAGGTGAAAAGCATTTCCGAGATCATGGACGAGGCGGAATATCCCGGCATCCGGGTGACAATGACAACGCTTTTTGACGGGGTGCGCACTCCGCTGAAGATTGACATTTCCACCGGCGACGCCATTACGCCCAAAGAGGTGCGGTACAGCTTCAAACTTATGCTGGAAGATCGGTCGATTGACGTGTGGGCCTACAACCTGGAGACTGTGCTGGCGGAGAAACTGGAGACCATCATCACCCGGACCACAACCAACACCCGCATGAGGGATTTTTACGACATTGCCATTCTGCAACAGCTCTACGGGGATACGCTGAATCCGCAGATTCTTCACGATGCGCTGCTGGCCACGGCCCGCAAGCGCGGCACGGAACGTCATCTTGCAGAAGCCGCTCAAGTCTTTGACGAAGTGCAGAACAGCCCGATTATGCAGGACCTCTGGACAGCTTACCAAAAGAAATTCTCCTATGCGTCAGATTTAAGCTGGGATACGATTATGACGGCGGTTCGCCAGCTGTATGCCAACTGCGAGGGCAAGATATGAAAAGGCATGGACATTATTGCAAGGTCTGCGGTGAATACAAAGCCAATGAGAAGTTTTCCGGCAAGGGTCACGCGGCACATATCTGCAAAACCTGTGCTGCCCTTCCACCGGAGGTCCGGGCGGAACAAATGGCAATCAACCGGATTATCAATCTGCCCTGGCGCTTATCAAAGGAGCAACTGTCCTGGCTGAAAAACAGAGCGAGGGATAAACGCCCGGATGTTCGGGAGCTGGCGCAAGAGCAGTTGGAAATGCGCTTTCCTTCCAGGCAGGAGCCGGAGGATTTTGAAGATGATTCCGAGTTCCTTCTGGATGAGGATGATAGAACAGAATAACACGAGACGGTCTGTGAAAGCAGGCCGTTTTCTTTTTGAGAAGGGAGGCGTTTTCATGGCTACAACCCGCATCATGCCGCTGCACGTTGGCAAAGGCCGCACGGAAAGCAGCGCCATCAGCGACATCATCGACTATGTGGCAAATCCACAAAAGACAGACGGCGGTAAACTCATCACCGGCTTCGCCTGCGACAGCCGTGTGGCCGACGCCGAGTTCATGCTGGCAAAGCGACAGTATATCGCCGCCACCGGACGGGTCCGGGGCAAAGATGATGTGATCGCCTACCATGTCCGGCAGTCCTTCGCGCCGGGCGAGATCACCCCGGAGGAAGCAAACCGGCTGGGCGTTGAATTTGCCAAACGGTTCACCAAGGGCAAGCACGCCTTTGTGGTCTGTACCCACATCGATAAAGCCCATACCCATAACCATATAATTTGGAGTTCTGTCACGCTGGACTGTGACCGGAAGTTCCGCAACTTTTGGGGCAGCACAAAGGCCGTCCGGCGGCTGAGCGATACCATCTGCATCGAAAACGGTTACTCCATTGTGGCTGATCCCAAGCGCCACGGCAAGAGCTATAACAAGTGGCTGGGCGAGCAGGCGAAACCATCTCACCGGGAGCTGCTGCGCGCTGTCATCGACGATGCGCTGGCGAAGAAACCCGCCGATTTGGATGCGCTGCTGAAGCTGCTCCGGGAATCCGGCTGCGAAGTGACCATGCGCGGGAAAGCCTATCGGTTGAAGCTCCCAGGCTGGGACAAAGTGGCCCGCCTGGACAGCCTGGGGACAGGCTACACCCTGGAGGACCTGCTGGCCGTCCTTGCCGGTCAAAAGGAGCATACGCCCCGTCAGAAATCCGTCAAGCAAGCAGATCCGCCGAAGGTCAATCTGCTGATTGACATCCAGACAAAGCTCCAAGCCGGAAAGGGTCCTGGATATGAGAGGTGGCGGAAGGTCTTTAATTTGAAGCAGATGGCCAACACCTTGAATTATCTTATGGAACATAACCTGCTGGAGTATGCAGTGCTGGAGGAAAAGACTGCGGCCGCGACGGCCCGCCACAATGAGCTTTCTGCCAAAATCAAGGCAGCGGAGAAGCGCATGGCGGAGATCGCCGTTCTGCGGACCCACATCATCAACTATGCCAAGACCCGCGACACCTATGTGGCCTACCGGAAAGCCGGATACTCCAAGAAATTCCGCGAAGAACACGAGGAGGAAATCCTGCTCCATCAGGCGGCCAAAGAAGCATTTAACGAGCTGAACGTGAAAAAGCTCCCCACCGTCAAGGCCCTCCAGGCAGAGTATGCCACGCTGCTGGCAGATAAGAAAAAAGCCTACGGCGAGTATCGACAGGCCCGCACGGAAATGCGGGAGCTGCTGACCGTCAAGAACAATGTGGACCGGGTGTTGTCGATGGATGAATCGGAACCGGGCCAGAGAGAAAAAGACCACGGCCAGCGGTAAGCTGGTCGCGGTCAAAAGCGTTCGCCAGAACGCGCAGCCACAGATTAAAAATCTGTGTTCAAAGGGGGCTTGGGGGACTTCCCTCAACAAGCGCGTGGGGCTATCTGGATAGCCACAGGCATCGCTTGCCGCTTTCTTTGCAGAAATGAAAAGAGCCAGAGAGGAAACCGTCAAATTTCACTCACTGGCTCAATTCGCTTCAATTTTCTTAGATAGTTCTGTTAATTCCTGCATGGTCTCCTGTGTATGGTGCAGCAGGGTTTCACGCATTTCTGACGGGCAACTGGAATAAAGCATTTTCATCTGGTTGGCTCCCTCATCTTCTGGAGAAACATCCGGATTTATTAGAGAGTCCAGAGAGATGTTCAAAACCTTGGCCAATGCTCTTAAAATCAAATAGGAAGGGTTCATCTGCCCTTTTTCAATGTTGGCAATTTGTTTTACAGAAACATGGCTCAGATCTGAAAGCTCCTGCTGTGTCAGGTCTTTTTTCTTTCGGGCCTCCCGCATTATTTGACCCAAAGCGGTTAAATCGTCAATCGGCATAATCATTCACCTCAATAACATTGTATCGTGCCGATTTGTTTTGAGGAATAACCTTATTATGCCCGCTAAAAGGTATGATAATGCCGATTTTGTAATATAAAAAACGAATAGGGCGCAAAGACCCTTGATATTTTTATATCATGAGTCCTTACACCCTACTATGAGTTTTTATCTTGAGATAATTTTTTTAGGATATATTCTGTTTATGTGAATTACCCATCTGCTCTTTTTCTTGTGTTTTCAGATGCGTTTCCCGCTTATCGGTTGCTTCTTTCAAAAGAGCGTAAGTGGCTGCTGCGGCAGGTACGCCAAGCAACATACCGATTGGTCCAGCCAGATTGCCACCTATTGTGATTGCCGCTAAAACCCACATGGCAGGAAGGTTGATTTTTGCGCCCACAACTTTCGGATAGATTGCATTTCCTTCGATCTGTTGCAAAGTAAGCAGGAAAATAATGAATACCAGTGCCTTAAAAGGATTGACTGTCAGAATCAAAAATGCACCCACAAGTGTAGCAATCCAGGCACCGACATAGGGAATCAGTGCTGTTACCCCAACAAGCGCACCGATCATCGGCGCATATGGTATTCTCAGAATTAACATACCGATTGCACACAGGCTGCCTAAAATTATTGCCTCAGTCGTTTGCCCTGCTACAAAAAGCTTGAAGTTTTTTTCACAGACAGCTGCCACATGAATGCCCCGCTCGGCAAAACATGCTGGAATCCATACACGGACAATTCGGGTGATCTGACTTTTTAATTTCTCCTTATTGGCCAAAATATAAATTGAGAACACAAGACCAATCGCAAAATCGACTGCCGTCGCAACCACGCTTCCAAATGCGGAAGCAGCAGTGTCCATAATGGTGGTTCCCAATTGATTCAACCATTCATTCAAATTGTCTTTCAGTTCAAGAAAATCAATATCAATTTGGGACAGCTGTTCTCCGAATGGGATTTTAGAATAGTCAGCCGTGCTTTCAAATGCCACCAGTTGATCCAGACCATTCGTCAAGGATGATATGACAATAGATACTGCATCGATCAATTCGGGAATAACAAGAAAAGCAACACCGACAAAGACCCCTATCACCAAAATAAATGAAAGCAGGATCGCAAGCGGGCGGCGCATTTTCGTTTTCCTAGATGTCGGATGTTTGGGGAACAGATGTCTTTCAATAACCCCCAACGGAACATTCAGAAACAACGCCAAAATCAATCCAATTAAAAGTGGGTTCAGCAGGTCTTTCAACCACATCACGGCATCAGCTACATGACTAATATGTCGGATGCCAAGATAAATCAAAATGCAGGCTGTAAACGTTCCGATAATCCACTTTGATAATTTTTTGTGTGTTTCAATATCTTCAAACATTCAAGACCCTCCTTACATTAGTGGTGCAAATAGCCGCAGTATATCCTGGAGCAGATGCACTACGATATTTGTTTTGCAATCCTTTTCTGTCACCTGTTGGCATATCTCCAGCGTTTGCAGAAAATCCTCCTTGACTTCCATAACAGCTTTGGCCTCATAGAGCAGAGCACCACATTCATAGTGCAGATATAAGCTGCGAAAATCCAAATTTGTTGTCCCGACTGTTGCAGTACGGTCATCGGACACAAAGGTTTTGGAGTGGATGAAACCATTGGTATATTCGTAGATTTTAACGCCTGATTTTATCAGCTCTCGGTAATACGAGCGTGTGGTCATGTGTACCCACCATTTATCCCAGCGGTGGGGTGTGATGATGCGTATATCTACACCACTTTTTGCCGCAAGACGCAAAGCGGAAAGCATACTATCATCGACAATCAGATATGGGGTGTTGATATACACGTACTTCTTTGCATTGTTTAAGATATGCAGGTAAACGTGTTCGCCCACATTTTCTTCATCCATTGGACTGTCAGCGTATGGCTGAACAAACCCCTTTGCAGTAACAGGGCACTCTTGTTCTTTCCATGGGTAGAAGATTTCGTAGTCCTCGTCTGTATGGGTACAAATTTCCCACGTCTGTAAAAAAATTAGTGTGAAACTCCATGCGGCTTTGCCTTTCAGCATGATCGCTGCATCTTTCCAGTGTCCGTGTTTCTCAATGGCGTTGATGTATTCATCTGCCAGATTGATACCTCCGGTAAAAGCCACCTTTCCATCAATGACCGCTATTTTTCGGTGATCTCTGTTATTTTGCTTTACGGTCAGAACAGGTCGGAAGGGATTGAATACGGCGCACTGGATACCGTGTTTTTTTAGCTGCTTTGCGTAGTCTTTCGGAAGAGTGAGAAAGCAACCCATATCGTCATAAATCAGTCGCACAGTTACGCCTTGCGTGGTTTTTCGCTTCAAAACTTCCAAGATGCTGTTCCACATAACGCCTTCCTGCACGATGAAATATTCCAGAAATATGTACTTCTCGGCTTTTTCAAGTTCCGCCAAAAGTGTTTCCAGCTTTCGTTCACCCGGTGTAAGGTAATGTGTTTCTGTATCTGCATATATTGGAAACCCCGTGTATTCCTGCAAGTAATGAATTTGAGGGTAATATTCAGGCAGTTGTTTTGTTGCGCTTTCATAGCAAATGCCGGGGAGTGCATAGAGTGGTTTTGCCTTTTGTTGTGTATGGAGGACACTTTTTGCAAAGCGCCATTTCGAGGATTGTGCATTAGACAAAAGATACATCAGTCCACCAAACAACGGGAAGGTTAGGATCAGGATCGCCCATGCAGTTTTGTAGGCGCCTTTGTCTTTCTGGGAAACGATATAAAGCACCGCAATGATACTGACGATTGTCAGTAGGCGACTGAAATTTCGGGAAAGCTGACTTCCCCCAAGTACAAGGCATATAAGAAAATATACCTGTAAAAGTAGCAGGAGTATCGTCAACATCCTTCTACGGAATAAGACACGGAGCCAACGCTGGCGCATAATGATTCCCCCCCTTCAAACTCAAATCTACGGATTCTTTTTCCGCTGTTCGCAAAATTCCCAAAACTCTTTTGCAATGCGCTCGTAGGTGCTTTTTCCTACGAGATAGCTCATACAGTGGTCAGCGCCCGGAACAATCAGCAGACGCTTTTCTGATGTACAGGCTTTATAGTTTTCGTATGTCATTTCAACTGGAACAAAGTGGTCATCTGTTCCGTGGACAAAAAGAACAGGAATTTGGCAGTGCTTCAACGCTTCTGTAGTTGAGGCAGCATCAGCATCCATTTGGATGCGCTTTTTGCACATCCTATCGGCACCTGTTTTATGCAGAGCATAAGGAATATGCAGATTGCTTTCGGAGACATGTTTCCAAATTGCATGGAGCGAAGTAAATGCACTGTCCGCTGCGATTCCAAATACATTATCCGGCAGTTCCAGTTCGGACGCCATTAGCACAGAGGTTGCACCCATGGATACCCCGGCAAGATAGATGGGAATGCTTTTTCCTGTTTTCTCGTTTATCCAATTTGTCCATGCCAGGCAATCGTAGCGTTCCAGCAAACCTAAACTCATATGGTCGCCGCCGCTATTATTTTGTCCCCGCTGCTCTGCGTAGAGTACAGAACAATGATTATTGCGCCAGAAATCTGCGATTAGACCAAAATCATGTGACCAGGAGGAACGCCACCCGTGCATGGCAACTATAGTTCTTTTCGGTTCTTCGCAGGGACACCAATGCCCAATCAATGAAATTCCGTCGTGAGCAGTGATTTCCACCACGTCACAGCCGCTTTTTTCGAGCTGACCAGCTGCCTTTTTTACAATTTCAGTGGTTTCTATCATTTCAGGTGAACCGGACACACGCATTTTTCCGTTGCTTCTGTCCTGCGGCGCAACCCGATCCATGGCGAGCTGCATCATCTTTTTGGTTAGAAGATGATGCCAAAGCACACAAATCGCACTACCGGCAGCACCTATTATCAATCCTTTTTTCAATGAATCCTTCATAGCACGTCCTTTCATAACGTGGGTATAACTTACTCTTTGTCATTGGCAGTTTTCTTACTTAATTTTCTGCGATATGCGTAATATAACAGAATCGACATTGAGGCTTTTTCATAACCAAACTTGCCGAAGCACTGGAACGCCGCATTGAGAATGGTCAATCTCTTTTCTTCGGTCAGGGCCAAAAATTTGTTCAATTCATTTCCTTCTTCTTACACAATAACCGTTTCGGTTATTCAGAGTATAGCACCAATAACCGAATCGGTCAAGTGTTAATGCAGCAAGTGTATTGATGCGCTTTTTGCAAGCGTCATCTGCGCTCATGTCTGGATAAAAGAACTGATCCACCGATATATCGAACATTGTCACCATCTGATAAAAAGTGTTCAAGCTCGGATGCTGACCGTCGTTTTCGTTATATATGATGGTGCGGGGATCACGGTCAATGATAAGGGCCAGTTGATCCTGTGTCATCCCGCTGGTTTCTCTTTTGCGCTTTATCTCGCACCCTATATCGTGGAAATCAAATTTGCGCTCATCGCGTTCAAATTTCATAGACATCACCCAATGTAATTTTATATTTCAGGTAGTAGTATTTGAACGAATTACATTTTCGTGCAACTGCTGACTTGAACACACCGGTACTTTCGAGACTAATCTTCGTTGGTCTAACAGTATAAAAAGAAAACTTTTGAATCATACTCCAAAATACTTGACCGTTTCGGTTATTGGTGCTATACTCTAAATAACCGAAACGGTTATTGTGTAAAAAGGAGGAAATGAATTGGACAAATTTTTGGCCCTGACCGAAGAAAAGAGATTGACCATTCTCAATGCGGCGTTCCAGTGCTTCGGCAAGTTTGGTTATGAAAAAGCCTCAATCAATGATATTGCGGTAGCCGCACACATTTCCAAAGCGTCTGTGTTTCAGTATTTCGGCAGTAAAAAGCAGCTCTACATTTACCTGCTGGAATACTGCAAGAAAATCATAGAGGGACTATTTGATAAGGAAGCCCTCGATTCCGAAACAGATTTGTTCGACAGGATTCTGGCATCCAGCCGCATGAAAATGGAGGGGCTCCAAAATCAGCCTTTTATCTTGCAGTTTATTACCAGTGCCTGGGAGGAAAATTCTCCCGAGGTGACGGATACGCTGGCGATCCTGACGGAGGAGACCGGCAGATTCCGAAACGATCTTGTTCTGCGGGAAGAGGATGCTTTGAAATTCAAAGACCCAGAGGATGCCCAGCCGGTCTTTCAGATGCTGCTTCTGATGGCCGAGGGCTATGCGGCCGGGTACCGGGGGGCGGCGGCTTTCGATTTTCAGGCTGTCATGGAGGATTTTGAGAAGAACATCGCAATTCTGCGGAAAAATTTTTATAAGGAGGAGTATTTGAAATGAGTGAACAAGCGATTGTCTTGAATGAATTGACCAAGCACTATGGGAAGCATCGAGGAATCAATAACCTCAGTTTCTCTGTCAACCAGGGAGAGTTTTTCGGCTTTATCGGCCCCAACGGTGCGGGTAAGTCCACCACGATCCGCACCCTAATGGGGCTGATCCGTCCCACCGGAGGCAGCGCATCTATCTTCGATTTGGACTGTCACTCCAAGGCCAGCGTCATCGCCAGGGATGTGGGCTATCTGCCCAGCGAGAACAGCTATTACGAAAACATGAAAGTCCGTGAACTTTTGCAGTACACCGCCGATCTGTACGGCATGGACTGCAAGACAAAGATGAAGGAGCTTGCCGACAGGCTCAATCTGGATTTGTCCCGCAAGATTGCAGACCTTTCTCTGGGCAACAAGAAAAAGGTGGGTATCGTGTCTGCCATTATGACTTCGCCCAAACTGATTATTATGGACGAGCCCACCAGCGGATTAGACCCACTGATCCAGCAGGCTTTCTATGATATTCTGAAGGAGGAAAACAGCCGGGGCGCTACCGTGTTTTTTTCCTCCCATGTGCTGAGTGAGGTGCAGAAACTGTGTGACCGGGTGGCCATTCTGAAAGAGGGACAGCTTATTGGCATACAGTCCATCAAAGAACTGCGTGAGAGCGGCTATAAGAAAGTCTCTCTGAGCGCAAAGGAGGCTATCCCTCGCGATTTCTTTGATTTGTCCGGCATTGCGAACTATGCGGAGACTGCGGATAAGACCTCTGTTTCCTTTATGTATAACGGAAATATCACGGCGATTATTGACAAGCTTCACCTGCTGCATTTGGACGATGTGCTTTTGGAAGAGCCCTCTTTGGAGGAAATCTTCATGCACTACTATGCGTAAGGAGGTGTCGGGCATGGTCATTTTGAAATATGAACTGAAAAGGCACCGCAAATATATTTTGGGTTGGGCCATCGCCTTGGCTCTGTGTGTTTTTGTGATGACGCCTACCTATTACAGCTTTATGGATGTTTCCACCGGAGACCTCTATGAAACGCTGGGTACGAGTGATTTTTACAAAGGCGTTGGTGTGTCCATGGAATATCTGACCTCACCGTTGGGCATTTATGCGTTTCTTACCAGCTTTTTTATGATTGCGTCCGGTATTTTCGGGATGCACTTCGGTATCGCCATTCACACCAAGGAGTGCTCGGAGCGAACCTCTGAATATCTGTTTACAAAACCCCATACCCGAAAAACGATTTACTGGGCAAAGGCGTTCACGGTTTTTTTCGGCGTAGTGGTCGTGAGCATGGTATATCTTCTCGCCTCTTTTTTGGCGCTGGCCCTGTTCCGCTCCGGCATTGACTGGGGAGAGTTCTTTCTGATTGCTCTTTCCCTCATGCTGGTCACGCTGTTCCTTGCAGCTATGGGGCTTTTGGTTGGAATTCTATTTTCACGCAATCGAAGCCCACTTTTGACTGCCGGGTTAATTGTCTTTGTCGAGTACTGCGTCACCAGCTTCTCCAACATTGTCAGCAACCGTGCCATTAGTTTTCTGTCCCCGTACTCGTTCTTTAGTGCGGCTGAGATTTCCAAATCTGGCTTTTATGAGTTGGATTACTTGGGATGGTGTGTACTGCTGTTTGCCCTGTTTTTGGTGCTGTCTTATCGTGTCTTTTTGAAAAAAGACATCCAGTTCCGCTCATGAGGGGGTGCAAAGATGAAAACATTGGTGAAAAACGAATTCCGCCAAACCAGAAAGACCCTGCTGATCTGGCTGGGGATCATGTTACTGCTGTGCGGATTCTGCTATTTTGAACTTTTATCCTTGAAGGACAGTCTGGATGAGATGGCCCGGACAGTCGGCCAATTTCCTCGCTTGATCATGATCATGTTCGGTGTGAAAGGGGATCTCACGACTGCCCTTGGTTGGTACGCGTGTATCTATTTTTGGGAGGGGCTGTTGGCCTTTGCCTATGCAATCTCTCTGGGCCTGTCCTGTGTGGCGAGGGAAAAGAAATTTGGAACATCCGAATACCTGTTCACAAAGCCTGTGGAGCGGAAAACCATTGTTCTGGCGAAGGTGATCGTTTCAGCAGTGAACCTGCTGGTGTTCGCCCTGTTCAGCGGCGTGTGCAATTATTTCACGATCGTTCTTCCTTTGGGCGGTCTGGATCAGCCGGGAGCGGTGCTTTCCACAACGATGGGAATGTTCTTTACCCAGCTTCTCTTTTTTGCCTTGGGTCTGCTGTTTGCCAGCCTTTTCAAATCTTATAAGGCCGCGGTACGCGCCGGTACGGTTTTCGTATTGGCCGCCTATGTGTTGGCCTTTACTGCCGAGTACACAGGGAATCGTTTCTTGGATTATCTGACCCCTCTGCGGTACTATGATGTGTATGAAGTAGCACTAAATGGCGTCTATCTTTCCTACATCGTCTTAACAGTACTCATTGTGGGCGCGTGTGTAATGGTTTCTACAAGGCGGTGGAAACTGCGTGAGTTGTAAATGTAATTGTCCATAGATATTCTATTATCTGATGAAAAACAAAGAATGAAAAAAAACGAATGGCTATTATGCCCCAACTGCAACAACAAAACGAGAATTAAAATCTGTGATAATACAGTACTTGAAAATTTTCCGCTATACTGTCCGAAGTGCAAACGGGAAATAATAATCAGCGTAAAACAATTCAATACCACAGTTATCACAGAGCCAGACGCATAGACGCAGAGCCGATAACCCGTTAGGCTTGTGCTGCGGATTATCGGCTCTTTTTGCTTTTAAGATAGAAAAGGAGACAAAACCATGAGTAATTCTATTAAAGACAGCGCACAGGCTTTCGCCGTCAATCAAGTGCTGAAATATGTTGACAGCAATCCGCAGGAAGCATTCCCCAAGTTGTTAGATTGGGCGGATAAGTTCGATAAGGATAACCTCTATCTCACACAGCGCCAGCAAATCCGTAAGGTGATGGAGCAGCCTGACAGCAACTGGATGCGCCTGATCAACAGCCTTTGGACGGACATTGATTCTGAAGTCCGCAAAGTGTTCTTCCGCAATTTTATTGTCAATGCATCTCTCTTAGGCAGCCGCAAGCAGGTGGCTAATCGTGAAAAGTACGGCTGCAATATCCCCTGGGCAATCCTGATGGACCCCACTTCCGCCTGCAACCTTCATTGCACCGGCTGTTGGGCGGCAGAATACGGTAATAAGCTGAATCTGAGCTATGAGGAACTGGATGACATCATCAATCAGGCCAATGAACTGGGAACCTATATGTTCCTCTACACCGGCGGTGAACCTATGGTACGCAAGAACGATCTGCTCCGCCTGTGTGAAGCGCATCCTGACTGCGTATTCTCTGCCTTTACCAACGGTACCCTTATCGATGAGAAGTTTGCCGATGAGATGCTGCGGGTGAAGAACTTCTACCCGGCCATCAGCATTGAAGGCTTCGAGGAAGCTACTGATTTCCGCCGTGGCAAGGGTACTTATCAGGCTACTATGCGGGCGATGAAGATTCTGAAAGAAAAGAAGCTGCCTTTCGGCGTATCTGGGTGCTATACCAGCAAGAACATCGACTCCATCAGCTCGGATGAGTTCTTCGATCATCTGGTGGAGTGCGGTGCGAAGTTCGCATGGTTCTTCCACTATATGCCTGTGGGCAACGATTCCGCTGTGGAGCTGCTCCCGTCTCCTGACCAGCGTGAAAAGATGTATAACCGCATCTGCGAATACCGTAGCACAAAGCCTATTTTCACAATTGACTTTCAGAATGATGCGAAATTTGTAAACGGCTGTATTGCTGGTGGCCGCAACTATCTGCATATCAATGCCAATGGTGACATTGAGCCTTGCGCTTTTATCCATTACTCTGACTCCAACATCCGTGAAAAGACCCTGCTGGAAGCATATCAGTCTCCGCTGTTTATGGCCTATCACGACGGTCAGCCCTTTAATGATAATATGTTCCAGCCGTGTCCTATGCTGGAAAATCCTGAATGTCTGCGTAGCATGGTAAAGAAATCCGGTGCCCATTCTACCGAGTATCAGTCCCCGGAAAGTGTTGACCATCTGTGTGATAAGACTACACTTTATGCAGAAACCTGGAAGCCGAAGGCCGATGAGCTGTGGGCTGCTTGTCAGGGCTGTAGTGGGTGTAAGAAGTGATGGACGGCTATCAAATTTTCACAGATGCCACCTCAGATCTCGCACCGGAGTTAACCGCAGGTCTGCCATCTGTTGAAATGATTCCTATGAATGTTGAGATCGGCGGAACAGAATACTCATATGGTTCCCCGGAAGGAATCACAGCCAAGGAGTTCTACCGCTTGCAAAGAGCTGGGAATTTTGCAACGACCTCACAAATCAACCCAACGATTTATTTTAAGCATTTTGAACCCTGTCTGCGACAGGGAACCGATATTCTGTATCTCTGTTTTTCCTCTGGTCTGTCAGGTACATATCAGTCTGCGTTTTTAGCGGTTGAAGAACTACAGCAGGAATATCCGGAAAGAAGAATCATCTGCATTGATACGCTTGCTGCCGCAGTGGGTGAAGGGTTTTTAGTCAGAGAAGCTGCGAAAAAGCAGAGGGAAGGACTGTCTATTGATGAATTGGCTTCTTGGGTCATGGAACACCGATTAGAGGTATGTCATTGGTTTACGGTTGATACCTTTACCCATTTGAAACATGGCGGGCGGGTTTCAGGTGCCGCAGCCGCAATGGGAACGGCTTTGCAGATCAAACCGTTGCTTCATGTGGACAGCGAAGGAAAGCTGCAAGCAGTGGAAAAACCTCGTGGAAGAAAAAAGGCTGTTACCACTCAGATTGCCCGAATGGAACAGGGCTGGAAACCTGAACTTGGTAAATCGATTCTGATAGGTCATGCCGATGACCCTGAAGCAGCAGATATGCTGAAAGAAAGGTTGTTGGAACAATTCCCGGATTCTGAGATTTGTATTGCTTATATTGGCCCTATCATCGGAGCACACACCGGTCCCGGCGCACTGGCATTGATTTACTGGGGAAATAATCGATGACGGAGGATTTGTAGATACGCAAAAAAGCATTCTCCATCATAGAAAAATATAGTTTTGTTTAGAGCTGCCGGGTAACTTATGCTCGGCAGCTTTGAACTGTCTGCTAGAAGTAGTAGGAGGTGAACATATGGTTCCGCATGTATTGGGCGTAGGGGCTGAACACATAGCGGTATCCCTTGTGTTTCAGTACCTTTTCCTTTTTCGGTGTGTACTCGTAATACTGGAACGAGATGGACTGTTTTTCATGGATGGCAGTCTGGATGGCGTCGAT
>NZ_BAAGGY010000026.1:0-38968 GCF_054658635.1 Agathobaculum sp. TL06 | reverse complement strand
GCATGGGTCCTTTTCCGGCAATACACAAATCAAAAATTTTCTTTACCACAGCGGCAGCTTCTTCATCTACAATCCATTTCTTTTTGTCGTCTGGGTCTTTCCTGTACCCATAGGGCGGATTGGTACAGAGGTGTTCCCCTGCATTACCCTTTGACCGCATGACCGCGCGAATTTTTTTGCTTGTATCTCGTGCATAAAAGTCGTTGAACAAGTTTCTGAAAGGGGTAAAATCATTATCGCCTTTGTCGCTGTCTACGCCGTCATTGATTGCGATATAGCGAATATCACGCTCGGCAAAGAAACTCTCGGTGTAATAGCCAACTTTCAGATAATCACGTCCCATGCGGGACATATCCTTTACGAGAAAGTCCTATCATTTCATTCCAACCGGGTCTATCAAAAGTCACGCCCGAAACGCCGTCGTCAATGAAAAATGTAAGATTAGGGAAACCGTTGTCCGTTGCATATTTGAGCAGGATTTTCTTTTGATTTGCTATACTGTTACTCTCTCCGTCTAAAGCGTCCTCTTGACTTAAACGGGCATATAAAGCGGTAATGTTGTCGGGATAATTTTTTGCTGTCATATGTTCATTCCTCCTGTAATGAACGCCCGACAAACAGGTTGCTATCTTTATTATAGCGGACTTCTTTTTCTTTGTCAGTAGGCGTTTTGACGGATTCTGCTCTTATGAGCCGCTCCATTTTGCTATAAAGCAGTTCCGAGCCGCCGCAAATCGTTGACACCTCAAAAATCGTACCGCCGATTTTGTAAGTGACAGTTTCGTGTAGCGGATTGCCCTTTTTTGGCAATGACTCGGTATGTTTTGTATCTCGTTTCTTTTCCATTCCTTTCTCATCCTTTCTTTATTTTGTAATGTGATAAGTTTCGTAGCAAGCATAGGAAAGGGGTACCCTTTCCGTAAAATCGTCCGTTTTCTGTCTGCCGACAGCGGCGATTTTTGCTTGTTGGGAAGTTTCCCAAAGCCTCTGTTTTTCTCTTCACTACCTACTACACCGCACAAGGCGGTTTTGCCGAAGTTTTGATAGAAATTTTTAAAATAATTTCTTATGCCCTGTTACGCCGGATAGAGAAGGAAGCCAATGTTTACTTAACAGTAACTAAATATGGGGCTTTGAGCCGCAGGACGATTGACAACACATATGGGAATCGCTATAATTATTTTGTAATAAGTTTTCAGAAAGGGTGAGTACAATGTTATTTGGGAAATTTTGCATTGAATACAGCTCCGCACAATTTGATATTTCAAAACATTGTACGGAGCCTAAAAGACACGAGAACATTTATATTTAGGCTTGCTCCAACATAATCTTATCATGCGGGGCTTTGTTCACGTGTATATATCATTATGATGTTCGGGCAGTAGGCAATGTTTTGTCTGCTGCCTTTTGTTATGCAGAGGGCGCACTGTATCGTGGCTACCCTCTGCTTTTTTTATTCAGAAAGGATTTTGAGAAAATGAAAGAAGAACAGAATTTAACAACAGGAAGCGTACCGAAGAAGCTGATTATATTTGCTCTTCCTCTATTGCTTGCTAATCTTTTGCAATCTTTTTATAGTATTGTAGATATGCTTGTTGTTGGAAATATCGTAGGAGAAACAGGTCTTGCAGCAATCAGCAATGCGTCTATGATAAGTTTTATTATCAATTCAATTTGTATCGGCGTAACAATGGGCGGTACTGTTTTAATCGCTCAATATAAGGGAGCAAATGATGAACAAGGACAAAGTGAAACAGTTGGAACACTATTCGCAATATCCCTTATCGCTTCATTTATCGTAACGATAATAGGATTGATTGTATATAAGCCGCTTTTTCATATTTTGAATGTTCCTGCGGCTTCTATGCAAGACGCTTGCGAATATATGAAAATCATCTGCTGCGGCACTATATTTGTGTTTGGTTACAATGCAGTTTGCTCTATTATGAAAGGCTTTGGGGATTCAAAAAGTCCTCTATATTTTGTGGCGATTGCGACGGTTGCAAACGTCATATTAGACCTGATTTTAGTCGGTCCCTTTAATATGGGAACAGCAGGAGCCGCCTATGCAACTATTTTTTCGCAGGGTGTTTCTCTTTTTGTATCAATCATTCATTTGAAAAGGAAAAAGTTTGTCTTTGATTTTAAGATAAAGCACTTCGCTATCAAATCGGATAAACTGATAACTGTTTTAAAAGTTGGATTACCCACCGCTATCCAAATGGTAATTGTCAATATATCGTATCTTCTAATTACGGGAATGCTCAACTATTTTGGCGTATCTGTTGCCGCAGCGTCCGGTGTAGGTCTTAAAGTCAATACATTTGCAGGTATGCCCTGTTGGGCAATCGGACAGGCTGTTACTGCTATGGTCGGGCAGAATGTAGGGGCAAACGATATAGAGCGCGTGAGAAAAACAACGAAAATCGGATTGTATTTGAATGTATCGGTTACTTTGATTGCCATTATCATTGTGCAATTATTTGCGGAACAAATCATCATGTTATTTGAGCCGGAAAGCCAGGAGGTCATAAAGGACGGCGTTCTATATCTAAGAATGTGTTGCGGTATTAACAGTCTGATTTATGCAGCCATGTACACATTTGACTCTTTTGCTATCGGAGTAGGCTCCGCAAATGTTGCTATGATAAATGCACTTTTGGACGCAGTATTTATCCGGTTATCTGTAAGTTGGATTTTAGCATTTATCATTCACATTGGATTTACAGGTATCTATATCGGTCAAGCTGTTTCTCCTGTATTACCCGCGATTGTCGGATTGATATATTTCAAAAGTAAATCATGGGAGAAGAAAAAGCTGATACATCATGCGGAAAGGAGCGTGGGGCAGCCATGAAGCAAGCAGAATGGCTATTATGCCCTATATGCCATAATAAAACCCGCATTAGGGTACGAGAAGATACTGAACTAAAGAATTTCTTACTTTACTGTCCTAAATGCAGGAATGAAGTTTTAATCAATTTAAAAATGAAACATATATCTGTTATCAAAGAGCCGGACGCATAGACGCAGAGCCGATAACACGCAGAGTAAAAATGCGGTTATCGGCTCCTTTTTTAATTGTGAGGAGGTCTATGGTGTTTTTTTCTAATTATTACGACATCTTAAAAAAAGACGAATCTTTGCAACGGGATATTGCGCCCATAAAGATGAACTTATAAATCATTTAATATGTTCTGATAACTCATATTGTACAAGCCCCCATGTGGTTTTCAATTTAGACGCTTGTTCCCCCCCCCCCTATTGGGAAGAAAGGGGGTGAGTTAGATGATTTATTCGGAAGAATACAAGGAGCATATTGAATACACATTTGCCGCTTTTTGTAAAGTCGTTCTCCATAATGCGGCAATGACTGCTTACCGTGACTTCGGACGGAAACAGAAACGGGAAGTATCACTTGAATACTTGATGTCTGAAACGTCGTTTGAACCGTTTACAACGGACACTTATTTTGAGCAATACGACCGACCTACTGTCTTTGTTGCAAAAGGGCAAAAAATTGTTGTCGCAAGTAAGCGGTTAGCCGACGCACTATCAAAATTGACTAAGCAAAGACGCAATGTTTTGTTTCTGTACTTTTTCTTCGGTTATACCGACACTCAAATCGGAAAAGAGTATGGAAGAAGCAGAAGTACAGCGAATTACTGGAAATTAGCGTCATTAAAGCAGCTACGAAAAGAAATGGAGAGATTAGAGCATGAGAAACAAGAAGTTGATACCTTTTGAAGTCATTGAAAAGGCTGTCGCCGGAGAGCCGAAAGAGATTGACATAGTTTTGAAACATTATAAGTATCTGTCCAAATACAGAGGGCATATCAATGATGATATTCAAGAACATTTGAAAGCACAACTTATTAAAGCTATCATGCAATTCCGTTTTGACAGATAGCAAGTAGCAAAGCCAGAGAAAGCCGTCAAGGATAAACTTCGCGCTTCGCGTCCTTGACGGTTTTCCCTGTCCTTACTGTTGGGCAACTAAGAGAGCGCAATCGGGTAAACCTGCTTACGCTCTCAACCCATTATGAATGTTACGCAGTAGAGGTTGATTTCCCCTTGATTTATACGGTTTGCAGACAGTGTAAATTGCTTAGACGGTATTTTATACTCTTACCCTCAAAAATACTGTTTTATTGCGTAACATCAATTTATTATATAATTTCTAATAGTTTCTTAAATCAATTAGATTATTAGACTTGAGTTAATAATAATGAGTTCTGCAACTGCTTTCACAAGCGGAATTTCTTTTTGTAATTGTCTCTCATCTTTGTATGGCTTATAACGTTCTTGGTTTTTTCCACTTTTGCTATGGACTAAAGAATTTCTTGTGAAGTAAATACGTCGCGCTATTTGTGTATATACTCCCTGTAAATCTGTCCATGGAATAGCAGGAGCATTACAAAATATTACCTTATTAGTCTGATAATATGCAATAGCAGTAGAATCCATTGAAGATATACGATTTTTTAACTCATCTATTGCGACATATTCATTTAATACAAATTTAAGTGATTCAAGTTCGTTTCCCTGTCCCGATTCATCATTCATACGCAAACGATTTTTTACAAAAAGAGCCATTTCATAAATTTTATCGTCATTTCTGTAGGAAAATCCGGGATTTGTTATTTTATCTCTTAAATCAGCTATCATCTTCTTTTTAAATACTTCATCATAAAAATATTCCATTACATGATAGAAAGAAATAAATTTAATATAAGGGTCATTGGATGAAAGAGCTAATTTGTAATAGTCAACAACGTCTACTGTATATTCTCGTAATGGCGGCGAATCTAATTGTTCAAAATTAATTCTTCCTCTTGTTGTTCGATTTAAGTGGAACATTTCTTCAATATCCGAAAATTCTATAAGTGCAAAACCCGAACGATACATAAATTGAAATGCAAATGATGTTTTATATTTTCTAAATGTTTCTAATGGCTTACATTCAGCAGACTCGATTTTAAGAGAAAGTTCACCTATCATACGAGGCAAAAGGCTTTGTAGAGATAAAGGTTCTTCATCATTGCCATAACGACGTAAATTATCAAATGGGCGTAATAATCGCATCGGAAATAATCCTCGTTGATTACCTTGTCTGTTCCGTATATCAGCAATATTGATAAGTAGAAATGCACAATATTCTATTGAAGGAAAACTAAATGTGTATTTGATTCCATTTGTTGTATCATCAGCTATAACAGGATAAGGTTCTCCTCTCAGTAACGGGTAATCTAAATCTATAGCTATTTCATAACTGTTTCCAGAAAAAAACTCCAAATTTTCAGATGATGTAGATACTACATTATTATACAATTCCTGTAATTCGATATTACTAATTGTAAAATCAGACATAGTTGTTTCTTCTCTGGAAGAATATCTGTTTTGAATAACTACTGCAATATCATCATCATTTTCTTCAATATTTCCACATCCGAAAACTCTACCAATAATTTTTTTAAATTCGTAATATGTAGCCATCCTATTACCTCATGAAAATTTTAGATTTCAGTTTTTCTATCAGTATTAGAAAAATAATTATAGCATATTTTTGCTTGAATAAAAACAGAGAATTGATTACCATTAAGCAATCAACTCTCTGTTTTTATTGCCCCCTGTCTGTCAGCCGTTAAATTAGTTTGTTTCCAAAACTTCCTTATCGGCATTCAGCTAGGGGGAAACACGCTTTTTCAAATGGATGCATGGCGGGCGCGGGGAAAGGGCGCGCTCAGAGCGAGGCCTTCCAAAGCCCGTGCAGGTTGCAGAATTCGTAAACCGCTTCCGCTGTTTCGCCTTCGGCAAGGCGGAACACGGCCTCCGGCGCGCCGGTGTGGTCGAGTACGGCGCGGTGTACGGCCTTATCGGTCACCAGCCAGATGAACGCGATGTGATGCTCCTCGGTCATGGGATGGGTCACCTCGCCGACGCAGGCGCGGATCACATCGCCCTCGGCCTTGACGACCGGAACGTGCTTCTCCATGGCGCCGTCGGTCTCGCCGGCCTTGAATTCCTTCATCGGCTCGCCGCAGCAGATCACCGGAACGCCGTGATCCTCGATCTTCTCAATGATGTTGCCGCAGTGCATGCACTTGTAAATCTTTAATTCCATAACGAAACTCCTCCTTTGCGTGTCTATTATGCCACGCGGTCCTGTGTTTACGCGCGCGGGAGGGGGAAAATCCCCGCGCCGCGCGCCCGATGAGAGCAGCCGTTTCCGGCGGCCCGCTATAAAAAGCCGGCCAGTGTGTCCGGCTCCTTATCCTGGTGAAGATACCCCTGACCGGCCGCGTCAATAGCCGCGCCGGCCGTCCAAAACGTCGTCGTGGTAGATCCAGTCGCGCACGCTGATGGTATCGTATGTATCGTTGTCGCGCCGGATGACCACCCGTTCGATGCCCGCGTTGATAATCAGGCGCTTGCACATGGTGCAGGAATTGGCGTCGGGCATGATTTCGCCGGTGGACATGTCGCGCCCGACCAGATAAAGCGTCGCGCCGAGCATCTGTTCGCGCGGCGCCGCGATGATGGCGTTGGCCTCGGCATGGACCGAGCGGCAGAACTCGTACCGTTCGCCGCGCGGGATGCCCAGCTTCTGCCGGATGCAGGTGCCGATGTCGATGCAGTTCTCACGGCCGCGCGGCGCGCCGGTGTAGCCGGTGGAAACGATCACGTCGTTTTTGACGATCACCGCGCCGAAATTGCGCCGCAGGCAGGTGCCGCGCTCAAGCGCGACCTGCGCCATATCCAGATAATAGTTGTCCTTATCCCGCCGGTTCATAACATGCCTCCTGAAATAGATACGGATTCAGCCGGAAAGCACACCGCCCTCCAGATACAGCCGCCGCGCGGCGCGGGCGGCCGCCGTATGGTCATGCGTGATGAGTACGACCGTGTTGCCCCGCTCATGCAGCCCGTCGAGCAGGGAAAGCACATCGGCCGCCGCTTCCGGATCGAGTCCGGCCGTGGGCTCGTCCGCCAGCACGACGCAGGGGCGCGTGACCACCGCGCGCGCGATCGCGACGCGCTGCTGCTGGCCGCCGGAAAGCTGGTTCGGCTTGTGCGCCGTGCGGTGGGACAGGCCGACCGCGCGCAGGGCCTCTGCGGCGCGCGCCACCCGTTCCGGCCGCGCCACGCCCTGCAGGGTGAGCGGCAGGGCGACGTTTTCCAGCGCGGTCATGCCCGGGATGAGCTGGAAGCGCTGGAACACAAAGCCGATCTTCTCGCCGCGCAGGCGGGCGAGCGCCTGCGGCGGCAGGCCGGAAACGTCGGTCCCGCCGAGCAGGTAGCGGCCCTCGGTCAGCGTATCGAGCAGGCCGAGAATGTGCATCAGCGTGGACTTGCCCGAGCCGGACGCGCCGGTGATCGAAACATAGTCGCCGCGCCGGACGGACAGGTTGACGCCGCGCAGCGCGCAAACGCCGCTTCTGTCATATATTTTACTCGCATGGACAAGCTTTAGCAAGGCATTTCCCCCTCTTTCTTTTTTATTTTGGGAGGAAAAGCGCAAACTATACGCCGGCGGGCCGCAAGGGGACGGAAAAGCCCGCCGGCAGACACGCTGCCGGCGGGCTTTTTTTCTCTGTCCGGACGTTACAGCTCCGGCAGGTTCTTTTTCCAGAGGCCGCTCCGGTAAAACCAGAAGGAGATGCCGGTGCCGAGCAGCCAGCCGATCGGCCAGGAGAGCCAGATGCCAAGCTCCTGCCAGAACCGGAACAGCAAAACCGAGAAGCCCACGCGCAGGATCAGGTCGGAGAACGTCGTCACCATGAACAGCCGCATGGCGCCCGCGCCGCGCAGCACACTGTCGCACACGAATTTGACGCACAGCGGGCCGTAGAACGGCGCCACGATAAACAGGAACTGCCGCCCCACGCCGATCACGCCCGACGCGCTGCCCGCGGGTACGAACAGGCCGACGAGCGGGTTGGCCAGCAGCAGGTAAAGCGCGGTGAAAACCAGCGCGAGGCCGATGGAATAGCCGGCGCCCGCCCTGAGCCCGGGCGGGATGCGGTCCAGCCTGCGCGCGCCGATGTTCTGCGCCACATAGCTTGACAGGCCGGAGGAGAACGACATGCAGCAGGTCAGCGCGAACATATTGACCTTGGTCGCGGCGGAAAAGCCTGCGATGACCGTCGCGCCGCACAAGTTGACATAATACTGGATGATGACGTTGCCGACCGAGACAAAGCTCTGCTGGGCGATCGAGGGGATGCCGTAGCCCACCAGCCGGCGCAGCATATCGAACGAAAAAAGCAGGAAATGGCCGCCCGTATCGAACGCATGCACGCGGCGCAGGAGCAGCAGGAACGCCAGCACGCCCGCGCAGCCCTGGGCGATGAACGTCGCCCAGGCGACGCCCGCGACGCCCCAGTGGAAGACCGCGACGAAAACCAGGTCGAGGATCACGTTGCTCACCGAGGACAGGATCAGCAGGACAAGCGGCGTGCGGCTGTCGCCCATGGCGTTGAAGATGCCCGTACACACATTGTAGAGGAACAGGAACAGCAGCCCGAAAACGTAAACGCGCAGGTAGAGCGCGCCGTCGGAAAAGATATCGGCCGGCGTTTTCAGCGCGTCCATGACCGCGTCCGTTCCCAGCGCGCCGGCCAGCGTCAGCAGCAGCGCGACCGCGGTTGTGGTCAGCAGCGCGGTAGAGACCGCGCTTTTCATGCGCACATAGCGCCTGGCGCCGAACAACTGGGAAACCAGCACGCTCGTGCCGATGTTGATGCCGGTCGCCACGGCCACGAAAAGCTGGGTGACCGGATAGCTCGCGCCCACCGCGGCGAGCGCCAGCTCGCCCGCCTGCACGGAAACGGCGAAGCGGCCGACGATGACCGAGTCGGCCATCTGGTAAAGCTGTTGGAACGCCACGCTGAGCAGAAGCGGCAGCGAGAACCAGAACAGCTTTTGCGAGGGCTTGCCCTCGGTCAGATCAGTAGTCAAAAGGATACACCTTCCAAAGCAGAGAAATGAAATCCCCCGATTTCGGGGGATTCCTGGGTTTTGTTTTCAGTTTTGCGCGCGTTTTTTCTGCTGGGCGGAGATCACAAGGATCGCGCAGAACAGCAGGATCACGCCGACGACCAGGGCGACGAAGCCGTTGCCGCAGAAGCCGCCGACAAGGAAGCCGATGAAGCAGAACACCGCCACCAGCAGCGCGTAGGGCATCTGGGTGGAAACGTGGTCCATATGGTTGCACTGCGCGCCCGCCGAGGCAAGGATGGTCGTGTCCGAGATCGGGGAGATATGGTCGCCGCAGACCGCGCCGGACAGGCAGGCCGCGACCGTCATGACCAGCATGGTGCTGGGCGCGTCGCCAAAGACCGCGACCGCGATCGGGATCAGGATGCCGAACGTACCCCAGGAGGTGCCGGTGGCGAACGCGAGGCCGAGCGAGATCAGGAAAAAGATCGCGGGCATCAGCACGGATACCATGGAATCGCCGCTGACGATCGAGGATACATAGCCGCCGATGTTGAGGTAATCCTCCGAGCAGACGCCGGACAGCGTCCACGCCAGCGTCAGGATCATGATGGCAGGCACCATGGCCTTGAAGCCTTCGGTGAACGCCTCGCAGAACTGGCCGAACGTCAGGATCTTGCGCGGGATATACAGCAGGAAGGTGAATATCAGCGTAAAGAACGAGCCGAGCACCAGCGAGGTCGAGGAGGAGCAGTTGGCGAACGCGTCGATGATGTTCGCACCCTCCAGAATGCCGCCCGTGTACAGCATGGCCGAAATGCACAGGACGATCAGCACGCAGATCGGCAGGATCAGGTCGTATACCTTGCCCGCGCCGCCGACCACATGGTTCTCCTCCACGCTGGAAAGCTCGTCCTCCCTATGCTCGAGCTCATATTTACCCATGGGACCGAAGTCGAAGTCCGCCGCCATCAGCCACATCAGGAACACGAGCGTCAGGAGCGCGTACAGGTTCATCGGGATGGTCTGCAGGAACAGCGAGAAGCCGTCCATCGAGCTGGATTCGGGCAGCGAGGAGCCGACCGCGGCGGCCCAGCTGGAGATCGGCGCGATGATGCAGACCGGCGCGGCGGTCGCGTCGATAATGTACGCGAGCTTGGCGCGCGTGATGCGGTACTTGTCCGTGACCGGCCGCATGACCGTGCCGACGGTCAGGCAGTTGAAATAGTCGTCCACAAAAATGAAAACGCCTAAAAACGAAGTTGCGAACGCCGCGCCGCGTCGGGTGCGGATGGTTTTGACCGCCCAGTTGCCGTATGCGCGGGAAGCGCCCGATTTCGTGACGAGCGATACCAGTATGCCGAGCAGCACCAGGAAAATGCAGATCTCGATATTGTCCCCCAGCTTGCTGCCCATGACTTCAAACGTGGTCTCGACCGCGTGCAGCGGGTTAAAGCCGGTGAACAGCAGCGCGCCCGAAAGGATGCCGATCAGCAGAGACGAATATACTTCCTTGGTGATGAGCGCCAGCGCGATCGCGATGACCGGCGGCAGCAAGGTCCAGACGGTGGATGTCAGGTCCATATTCAGTTCCCCCTCATTCTTTTTGCAGGATCCGCAGGCTCCATGCAAGTCTATTTTATTATTCTATATGTATTTTTCCGGCTTGACAAGATGGAATCCGGCATTTACAAAAAGGATGGTGTAAATTTGTGCAATCTGTGCGGAAAAAGCGGGGGAGGAAAGGGGGATTTGTCAAATATCCTTCGCGCGGCGGTAGCGGCGCCACTCCGCGAGCGCTTCCCGCCGCAGGGCGAGCACGCCGACCAGGTTGGGCAGCGCCATCAGCCCGTTGAACGTATCCGAAAGCGCCCAGGCCAGGTCGAGCCGCATCGTGCAGCCGAGCGCGGCCGCGGCGATGAACAGCGCTTTGTAAAGCGGTGCGGACCGGCTGCCGAACAGGTACTCAGCCGCCCGCTGTCCATAATAGGACCAGCCGAGCAGGGTGGAAAACGCGAACAGCACCAGCGATACCGCGACAAAGCCGCCGCCGAGCGGGCCGAACACGGTGGAGAACGCCGCGGCGGTGAGCGCGGCGCCGGTCTGGAGCTGGGCGAGCAGCGGGGTACCCGCGGCAAGGCCGTACTGCGCGGCGTCGTAAACGCCGGAGGTCAGGATGACCAGCGCGGTCACGGTACACATCACGATCGTGTCGAAAAACACCTCGAACACTGCCCACATCCCCTGCTCGCACGGCTCTTTGGCATCCGCCGCGGCATGCACCATGACGGAAGAGCCCAGGCCGGCCTCGTTGGAAAACACGCCGCGCGATACACCGATGCGGATGGCCTGCGCCATGCCGTAGCCCAGCACACCGCCCGCGCCTGCCTGCCAGTCGAACGCGCAGGCGAGGATTTGCCCACAGGCCTGTGGAAGCGCGGCGCGGCCGTGCCACAGCACGGCCAGCGCGCCGGCCATATAGAACAGCGCCATAAACGGGACCAGGGCTTCGGTCACGCGGGAGATACGCTTCAGCCCACCCAGCATGACCGCGCCGAGCAGCACGGCGGTCGCCAGGCCGGTCGCGAGGGGCGGCACGCGGAACACGGTGGACAGGCCGCTGGCGATCGAGTTGCACTGGCTCATATTGCCGATGCCGAACGAGGCAAGGACGCAGAACAGCGCGAACGCCGCGGCAAGGAACGGGCTGTGCAGCCCGTTCTTGAGATACAGCATGGGGCCGCCGCGCCAGGCCCCGTCCGGCCCGCGCTCGCGGTACAGCATACCGAGCGTGTTCTCCGCGAACGCGGTCATCATGCCGAAAAAGGCGGATACCCACATCCAGAACACCGCGCCCGGCCCGCCGATGGTCAGGGCGGTGGCCACGCCCGCGATATTGCCCGTGCCGACCGTCGCGGCCAGCGCGGTACACATGGTCGCAAAGGGGGAGACCGCGTTTTTCGAGCTGGTGCGCCGCGCCGCGCCGGAAAAGCAGGAGAGCAGCGTCCTGCGCAGCCACAGGCCGGCATGGCGCACCTGGAACAGACCGGTGCGCACGGTGAAATAGATGCCCGTACCGGTGAGCAGCACCAGCATGGGTATGCCCCACACGAATGCGCGCACCATTTCGTTCATCAGCGCGATTTTGTCAAGCAGCATGGAATTCCCCCTTGTTCAGCGTCCATCCTAACTATATGCTTGACTTTCCGGTGAAATCCGCTATAATGGAAAAGCAACTGAAGAACAGACAGTTCGGAACCATCCTGTCTATAAACAAAACTACGGGAAAGGCTTTGATCGAAACAGCGTTCCGGTCGGGGCGGGCTGCGCCGCGCAGTGCGCGGACAAAGCCCAGGCGCGATTTTGCACGCCGCAAAAACGGCATGCAGAACCGCCGTCTTGTATCAAAAATCAGGCGCACGTCCTGATTTTTGATGAAAATTTGCATGCTGTGCAAACATGCAGAGCAGATTTTCTGTCGGATATGCGCCTTGCGGCGCGGTGATGGTGTACCGTTACGGTGCGCCTTATTTTTTGCAAAAGGGAGGGAGAGCGGTGGAGCTGACCCGCTATTCGGTGATCGAGGGCAAGAACCCGCGCGAGATCGTGCTGCTGCGCGGCCGCGGCTGCGCGTGGCGGCGCTGCAAGTTCTGCGATTACCATTTGGACGCATCGCGCGACGAGCAGGCCAACCTTGCGCTCAACCGGAAGGCGCTGTCCCAGGTCACGGGCGTGTTCGGCCGGCTGGAGGCGATCAACTCCGGCTCGTTCGCGGAGCTGGACGAATCCACCGTGCGCGAGGTCGAGCGCGTCTGCCGCGAAAAGGGCGTCCGCGACCTGCACATCGAGAGCCACTGGCTGTTCCGCAGGACGCTTCCCGCCCTGCGCGCGCGGTTTTCCGCGCAGGGCGTGCGGCTGCACGTCAAGATCGGCGTCGAGACGTTCGACGCGGACTACCGCGAGCGCGTGCTGGACAAGGGCATCGATGCGGCCGATCCCGCTGAAATCGCGGCCGATTTCGACGACTGCTGCCTGCTGTTCGGTCTGGCCGGACAGACCGCGGAGAGCATGGCGCGCGATATCCGCACGGGCCTTGCCTATTTCGACCGCGTATGCGTCAACATCATGGTTCCGAACACCACGTCTGTCAAGCCGGATCAGGCTGCACGGGACGCCTTTATCCATCAGGTGTACCCGTTCTATCGGGATGATCCCCGCGTGGACATCCTGCTGGACAACACGGACTTTGGTGTAGGAGAACTGGAATGACAAATGAAATTTTACTGGCGGTTTCGCTCGTTGTGCTGTATGGAGCGGTGCTTCTGTGGTTTTACCTGTTCGGCACGGGCGGGATGATGGCGTTCACGGTGTTTGCGACGATCGCGGCAAACATCGAGGTGATGATTTTGGTGGATGCGTTCGGCATGGAGATGACGCTCGGCAACATCCTGTTCGCAACGACGTTCCTTGTGACCGATATCCTGAGCGAGGTCGCGGGGAAAAAGACCGCGCAGCGTGCGGTTTGGGCGGGCATCGCGGCAAACGTGCTGTTTATCCTCGTCTCGCAGTCCTGGCTGCTGTATGTGCCGTCGGTGAACGACTGGGCGCAGGAGCCGATGCGGGCGGTGTTTTCCAACACGCCGCGCATGATGCTTTCCTCGCTTGCGGTATACGCGGTCGCGCAGATCTTCGACGTCTGGCTTTACCATAAATGGTGGGCCTTTACCGAAAAGCGCACAGGCGACCACCGTGCGTTCCTTTGGCTGCGCAACAATGGTTCGACGCTGGTTTCCCAGCTCGTCAACACGGTTCTGTTTACCGCGCTGGCATTCTGGGGAACGTATGACATGCCGACGCTGCTGTCGGTTGCGCTGTCGAGCTATGTGATTTTTATTTTTACCTCGCTGCTGGATACGCCTGTCGTATACGCGGCGCGGCGGCTGCATGAGAAAAAAGTGGGCCGCGCGGCGCAGGAGGATTGACGGGTTGGGTTTCCGCTTTGGCGAAAGCGGGGAAACTGCGCCTGCGCGGCGCGGGCGGACAAGAGGGGAGAAACCAACGGTTTCTCCCCTCTTGCCAATCACCCCTTTTCCCTGATGCGCAGGCCGGAGGCCGGAACGGCTGCGCCGTTCCTATTTCTGACCAGGACCGCTCCGAAAAATACGGGGGCTGTTGCAGGAGCTCTGTTCGCGTAGAGGTTAGGACGATATGACGGGAGAACGGATGCCGCCTGTCCGAAACGGTCTATGCGCGCGTAACAGCGCGCGCGGGAGGGGGAAAGCCGCCGTCACCCCGCCCCCCCTGGGGTGGAAGCCGTTGTGCTTACCGTGATACAGCAACTGGGCGGCAGGTGGAACGCGCGACCCACCTTGCGCGCGGAGCGCGCCCTTATTTGCGGAAGCAAATGCCGTAAACCGATCTTGCGGAAGCGTTCAAGCCCTGCAGCCGCGAAAAAAGGAAAGCAGGGAATTCAAAAGGGGAGGAAAACCCATGCGGGTTGTCCTCCCCTTTTGCCCCCGCGCCGGGCGGCGCACCGTCCCCGTTGCCGAGGGGATGTAAAGCGGTCAATGCTTCCGGCGGTGTTTCCCTTGAACGACATCATCCCGCGCCATAGCGAGCCGGAGCCGGAGCATCCCGCGCCAGAAGCGCTGCGGGTCGTCCCGCTCCAAACGCTGGAGGTAGTCTTTATCATGGCGGTGTTGTAGAGCAAAAAATTTTTATTTATTATATATCACTGTAATAATATATTATAAATAAAGAATTGCTAATTTAATTACTTATAATTAATGTATATATCAGGTGGTATAAATGAATTCTATCAGATTGACAGTCCGTGAGGCTATGGAATCAAACGGATTGAACCGTTACCAAGTTAATAAATTAACGGGAATCCCTTATCAGACATTGGATAGATACTTTAAGAATGAAGTGGCGCGGTATGACAGTGATGTATTGCTCAAGCTGTGCGTCGCCCTCGACTGCGGCATTGATGAGCTGATCGAAGTTATCCGTTAAATCGGAAAAGGTATATATGGAGTGATTGATATGAGTAGTATCCGCATATGCCTTGATAAAGTTTTAGAGAAACAGCATATTACGCGGTATGAATTGCAGAAACGTACGGGAATCCAGTACCAGACCATCGATAAATACTACAAAAATAAGGTTGTACGCTATGACAGCGACCTGTTGCTGAAAATGTGCGTCGCCCTCGACTGCGGCATCGAAGACCTGATCGAAGTCGTCCGCTGAACCGGATGCAAAAAGCACGGATGGAAAACCCATCCGTGCTTTTTTATGCCCTGCGGCGGGAGGCGCGCAGCTTTTTCCACAGCATCGCGGCTTCGCGCGCGGTCAGGAAATCCCCGCCGCCGAAATACCGCGCGTCGAGCGCGTCCGACAGAAACCGCAGCTCTCCCTCGCAGTCGGGATAGAGCGCGTTCATGCGCATAAGGAACTGGCGGCAGGTTTCGCCCTCCTGCCGGCCGAGCCGCCTGCGGCGCGCCTGCCGCTGGATGCGGTGCAGCACGCCGGGCGCGGTGTTGCGCTCGGTCACATACCGCATGGCAAACCGTATCCGCGTCCGCAGCTGCGCCCAAAGCCCGCGCAGCAGCGCGGACAGGCGCGGCCGCTCGCGCTGGACGCCCAGCTCGCCGCGCATCCCGCCCACCGTCAGGCGCAGTCTGCCGCGGCGCAGCAGCAGGATCAGCGCGGCCGCCAGCCCGACGATAATCAGCGCGAGCAGCGCGTACAGCATCAGCTCGGAAAACCGCGCGGCCTGCTCGGACTGCTCGGCGGTCACGTTGCCGGGCAGGGGCGTCCCCTCCAGCGTGCCGGACGCATCCGGCGTGAAGTGGGACAGGAGCCACAGGAAAAACGCGTTGAATGCGTGGTACAGGCGGGAAACGAGCGCCCGCAGGAGCGCCCAGCCGCCCAGCACCACGGATTTGATCTGTCCGCTCAGCGTCAGGATCACACCGCCGGCAATCAGCGCCATGCCGCCTACGGCGGCCAGCAGGATCGCCGCGCCGCGCCCGCCCGCGTGGGAAGCGGAACGTCCGCCCGCCGAGCGGCGCGCGACCGCGGCCGCCATCGTCAGCACGGCGGCCAGCAGCAGCGGCAGCAGAGGGCGCATCGGCCGTCCTGTCAGCGAATAGTAGGCCAGGCCGATGAACAGGAGTACGATGTTCCCGTCCAGATGCGAAATCAGGCGCTCGGGCGTGACCGGACGAAGCAAAGTGCCATAGCTGATATAATAGCAGCTCAGCCACATGATGACTGCGAACAGGATGCCCATGAGCGAGGAGAAACGGCCGTAGACCGCGAAGGATACCGCGGCCTGCGCCGCGAAAAACAGCGCCGTGACCAGCGCAAGGCGGCGCACCGGCTGCGCGCGCCGCAGCAGGCGGCTGAGGCAGAAATGATACGCCAGCAGGAAGCAGGCCCATACGGGCAGGCAGGCCGAGGTGAACGAGCCGGTCTCGACCTGCGAGAAAAAGCCGAAAACGAACGACAGCGAGGCGATGGTGGAAAACAGTACCGCCGCGCCGAACAGAGGGGAGCGCCCGTTCATATTGCCGCCCCCTTTGCCAGCCGCCGCAGCGGCACAACGCGCAGGTCAGGGTCGGCGGACGAGGCGCCGCCCGCGGCGGCAAATACCGTCACACGCGCCGCGCCCAACCGGCCGACCAGCCCATGCACGGGTCCGTCCGGCGCGCAGGTGATCAGATAGACGCGGCCGGCCTCGGACGCGGCAGTCAGGACGGCGCGCTCGTCAAAGCGGGAGGGCGCGCACTGTTCCAGCCGGTCGCCGTTTTCCGCGAACAGGTGCTGCGCCAGACAGTCGTAGCCCGCGAGCAGGCCGAGCAGTTCGGCGGCGGAGCGGCCCTCGACCGGCGGCAGGGTAACGGCTGAATACCGGCGGGAGGCGGGCAGCGCAAGCCCGCAGGTCACGCCGCGCCGGAACAGCCGCGCGATGACCGAGCCGAGAAGCTCAAGCGCCTGCTCCAGCTCGGCGTAATCCGCGGACAGGCCGCAGAACGATTCCCCGTCCAGCACGAACAGCGCGGAAAGGGGCTGGATGGTTTCGTAAAAGTTGACCTTGAGCTCCTGTGTGCGCGCCGCCATGCGCCAGTTGATGCGCTTCCAGCTGTCGCTCGGCTGGTAGGGGCGCAGGCCGCGCAGCACGGCCATATCCTCCTGATAGCCGGCCGAGCCGGCCGACTGCCGCCACTGCTCCTGCAGGAACAGCGAAATATCAACCGGTACGCTGCGCGGGTAAACCAGCACCTGGGGCAGCTTGCCCGGCGGACAGGGGGCCTCGACCTGGGACAGCCCGAAGCCGTCGCCCGAACGGAGCATCAGCCGGTCCATGCGGTAGACGCCGCGCCGCCGCGCGGTCCACACGCTGCGCAGGGTGAGCGTTTCGTGGCCCATGACGAACGAAAAGGTGCGGCGATAGGCGTCGGGAGCGGGGCGGTCTGCCGCGTCCGGCGCGGCTTCCTGCCCCTGCGCTTCGCCGGAAAGGCAGGCGTACCGCTCGAAGGTCTCGTCAGGCGTGAGGCAGCCGCGCTCGGGAATTCCCTGGGACAGCTCCAGCCAGATCAGCGGCAGCAGCTTGTCGTTTTTGACCGTGTAGGAGAACGTGGTCTCCATGTCCGGATACAGGCGGGTGCGGGAGCAGGCAACCTCCAGCGTGACATGCCGGATCGACCGCGCGCCCCACAAAAACGCCGCGCCGGACAGCAGGAACAGGAACGCGAAAGCCGCGGACAGCACGAGCAGGTCCCCGACCGCGGCGGCCACGCACAGGATCAGCCACAGCGCGACCGCGGGCAGGGAAACGAGTATGCTGGACGCGCGTCCGAACTGCAGGCGCTTATTCATCGTAAATACCGCTCTGGGCGGGCGGTACGGGTACGCTTTCGAGCAGCTCCGTGACCACGGTCTCGCCCGTCCGTCCGGCGAGCTGGGCCTCGCTTTCGAGCAGCAGGCGGTGCGGCAGGACGAAGCGGGCGAGGTACTGCACGTCGTCCGGCGTGACGAACGCGCGCCCGCGCATGGCGGCCCAGGCCTTGGATACGCGGAACAGCGCGCGCGAGGCGCGGGGGCTGGCGCCCATGGCAACGCCGGGGCAGTCGCGCGTCGCGGCGACGAGCGCGACGATGTACTCCGTAACCGCGTCCGACACCTGTATGTCCTGAAGCGAGGCGCGCAGCGCGAGGATCTCCTCCGGTCCGGTGACCGCCCGCACCTGGTCGAACGGCATGGCGTCGCCCAGGTTGCGCAGCATCTGGGCCTCCTCTGCCGCGTCCGGATAGCCCATGGACAGGCGCATCAGGAAGCGGTCCATCTGCGCGGCGGGCAGGCGGAACGTGCTTTCGGATTCCACCGGATTCTGGGTGGCCAGCACGAAGAACGGCGCGGGCAGGGGCAGCGTTTCGCCGTCAATGGTGACGTGCTGCTCCTCCATGGCCTCGAGCAGCGCGGACTGGGTGCGCGGCACGGCGCGGTTGATCTCGTCCGCGAGCAGGATGTGTGTGAACACCGGCCCGCGCAGCAGCCGGAATTCGCCGGTGCGCTGGTCGAAGATGTTCATGCCCGTGATGTCCGAGGGCAGCAGGTCGGGGACGAACTGCACGCGGCGCGACGCGCAGCCGGACGCGAGCGAGAGGGTCTTGACGAGCGTGGTCTTGCCGACGCCGGGCATGTCGTCGAGCAGGATATGCCCGCCGGCGAGCAGCGCCGCAACGATCAGCTCGATGCGGTCGTGCTTGCCGAGGATAATTTTTTCGGTTTCCGCAGTCAATTTTGCTGCAAATGCAGAGATTTCCATAGTTGTTCCTTTCCAGCCTCGTTTCGTTCAGATTGCCGCAATAAAAAAAGCCTGCCTGCGTGGGATAACGGGATAACGTATTCTACCATAAAGCGGAGGGAAAGTAAATCAGCCGCGCCCGCCCTCTTGACAGCAGCCCGCCAACGGCGGTATAACTGAAAAATAAGGGAAAAGCCGTTGTCTGGAAACGGCAGGGGGAATGAAAAAATGGATATGTTCTGGTCGCTTGCCGGGGAAGTCGGCAAGCTGTTCCTGATGATGCTCATCGGCTTTGTGGTTTACCGCCTGGGCATCATCACGGTGGAGGAAAGCAAAATCCTTTCCAAGGTGATGCTGTACATCGTGCTGCCGGCGGTCGTGCTGCATTCGTTCATGGTTGAGTTCACGCCGGACAAGACCAGGGGGCTGCTCCTGTCCTATGCGGCGGCGCTGGGCGTCAGCCTGGTGCTGGTGGCCGCCGTCACGCTGCTCAAGCGCCCGCTGCATCTGACACCGGTGGAGTCGATGTCGGTCATTTATTTCAACACCGGCATCGCCGTGCCGATTGTGGGCGCCGCGATCGGCCAGGAGTGGGTGGTGTATGCTACGGCGATGATCTGCGTGCATACGTTTCTGGTGTGGACGCACTGCAAGTTCACCTTGTCCGGCGAGCGCACCGTGAGCTGGAAAAAGCTGTTCCTCAATCCCAACATGATCTCCATGCTGATCGGCATCGCGCTGTTTACGCTGCAGCTTCCGGTGCCTGCGGTGGTCAGCGGAACGGTGGAGGGAATGGCCGACCTGTTCGGCCCGCTCAGCATGGTCGTGACGGGCATTTTGATCGGCAGCCTGAGCTGGAAAAGGGTGCGGTCGTACCGCAGGCTTCCCCTTGTGGTCGGGCTGCGGATGGTCGCCGGCCCGCTGGCCGCGCTTCTGCTGGTCAGGGCGCTGCATCTGACGCAGATGGCGCCGGACGGCTCGCTGATCCTGACCGCCGCGCTTTTGTCCGTGGCCACGAATTCGGCCAATACGATCACCCAGATGGTGCAGGTCTACGGCGGGGACGCGGAGTATTCCAGCGTGATCTGCGCGGTGACGTCGCTCCTGAGCATGGCGGCGCTGCCGCTGTTCGGGCAGATGGTCCGGATGCTGTAAGGGAAAACGCCGGCAGGCGCCGCGGGCATGCCCGCGGCGCTGCTCGCGGCGCTGCTTTTATGTCTCCGCGGGCGGCGTCTGCCCGATTTGCTGCCGCAGGCGGCGCATCTCCGGCACGATGAAGAACGCGACGATCGCGGCGGAGGCCGTGTCCGCGATGGGGGCGGAATACAGGATGCCGTCCAGGCCGAAGAACAGCGGCAGGATCAGGATGAGCGGGATCAGCAGCAGGAGCTGGCGCAGCATGGACAGCACGGACGCCTTGAGCGGCTGGCCGGTGGCCTGGAAATAGTTGGTGGATACGATCTGGAAGCCGGCGCAGAAGATGCTGAACAGGTAGATGCGCAGGCATTTGACCGCAAAATCCGTGAACGCGGCGTTCTCCTTGCCGAAAATGCCCACAATCGTCTCGGGGAACAACTGGCAGAGCAGCCAGCAGAACGCAATCAGCCCTGTGGCGAACGTGACCGCAAGCAGGTAGGTGCGGCGGATGCGCGCAAAGTTCTTCGCGCCCCGATTGAAGCCGAGGATGGGCTGCGCGCCAATCCCCACGCCGATACCGAACGCGGCCATAATCATGGCGATCTTCATCACGATGCCCATAGCGCTCAGCGCCACGTCGCCGCCGATGGCGCTCTGGTCGCCGTAATGCACCAGGGAATTATTCATCACAACCTGCATGATGCAGCCGACCGACTGCGTAATGCCGGAGGAGACGCCCAGCGCCATCGCGCGGCGCACCAGATACCAGTCCGGCCGGCGGTAGGCGCGGCGCAGGCGCATATGGCGCGGGTTGCCGCGGCTCGGCCGCAGGAAATACAGGGTCAGCACAACGGCGGAGATGATCTGCGAGGTGATCGTGGCAATCGCCGCGCCCTTGACGCCCCAGTGCAGGACGAATATGTAGATGGGGTCGAGGATTGTGTTCAGGAAAGCGCCGATCATCATGCCGTACATGGACATGCGCGGATGGCCGTCCGTGCGCGCCAGGTTGGACAGCACGACCGAAACCATGTTAAAGGGCGTGCCGAGCAGGATGATCGAGGTGTAGTCGAGCGCGTAAGGCAGGATGGAATCGGTCGCGCCGAACGCGCGCAGCAGGGGGCGCAGGAAAATCAGGCCGAGGACCATCAGCACGACGCTGAGCAGGATGGAAAAGGAGAACGCGGTGTTGAGCGTGCGCTCGGCCTCCTCCTCGTTCTTTTCCCCCAGACGGATGGCCGCGTGCGCGCTGCTGCCCGCGCCGATCAGGGTGGAGAACGCCAGCAGGATGGTCATGACCGGAAAGGCGACCGTTGTCGCGGCGTTGCCCAGATAGCCGACGCCCTGCCCGATGAAGATCTGGTCCACGATGTTGTAAATCGAGTTGATCAGGCAGGAGACGATGGCGGGGAGGGAGAAGGTCACCAGCAGCCGGCCGACCGGCTTGCAGCCGAGCGGGTTCTGGGGAACGGAGGCGTTCGGTTCAGTCTGCAGGGTTTGCATGGGGCAGCTCTCCTTTCCGGCCGGCGATTTCCTTCAGTGTGCTGCAGGAATGTTCCGACATGGCGCGCAGGGCGGCCAGCAGGCGCTCGCGCTCGGCTTCCCCCAGCCCGCTGGTGAGCGACGCGGTCCAGTAATCCCGCACCGTGTACACGCGCTCGACAAGGGCGCGCCCCTTGTCGGTCAGGTGGAGATGGTGGACGCGCTTATCCTGCTCGTCGGGCGTGGCGTAAACATACCCCTCCCCGCCGAGCTTCTGGATCGCGCGCGTCACGGTACCCTTGTCAAAGCCGCCGAGACGCGCGAGGTCGAGCAGGCTGATGCCGTCCTGCTCGAAAATACGCAGCAGGAAGAATTGCTGCCCGCCGCCGATGTTATCCCGTTCCAGCGCCAGGTCAAAATACCGCTGGGTGTTGCGCTGCAGCAGGGATATGTACCGCAGCACAGTGATTGGCTGATGCTTCATCATGTTCATTCCTCAAATAGTTGATTGCGCAATAATTATCGCAGTATTATCGTACACCTTATCGGTTGCGCTGTCAACTATAAGGAAGGAAAGAGAAAAGGGGCGCGGACAGGAATCCCCTGTCCGCGCCCCTGCAGGGCTTAACGGGAGGACCAGAGGCTTTTGCAGAGCTGGATCGCCAGCGTGGGCAGGAACGCGAGCAGCGCGGCCGCGCCGAGCTGTCCCGCGGTGAACGGCGCGACCTGGAACAGCCCCTGCAGGCCGGGGATCAGCAGCACGGCGGCCAGCAGCGCGACGCCCGCGGCAAAGGCGCACAGGCTCGCCTTGTTGGTCAGCAGGCCGAGACGGAAGAGCGGCAGGCTGCCGCGGCAGTTGAAGCCGTGGAACAGGCGCGCGAGCGTCAGGGTGGCGAACGCGAGCGTCATGGCAAGACCGTCGCCGCCGGCGCGCAGGCCGATGAAATACGCGGCCATAGCAGCGCAGGCGATGAGCGCGCCGTAAAGAAAGATGCGCAGCAGCAGGCCGCGGGTGAGGATCGGTTCCCCGGGGTCGCGGGGCTTCTGGTCCAGCAGATCGCCGGACGCCGGCTCCACGCCGATCGCAATTGCGGGCAGGGAGTCGGTCAGCAGGTTGATGAACAGCAGGTGGACGGGCGCGAACGGCACGGGCAGCGCGAGGATCGAGGTGAAAAGCACGCACAGGATGCCCGCCATGTTGCCCGAGAGCAGGAAATTGATCGCGTTTTTGATGTTGGTGTATACGCTGCGGCCGTTGACGACCGCGCCCACAATCGTGGCGAAATTGTCGTCGGCCAGAATCATGGAGGCCGCGTCCTTGGAGACCTCGGTACCCGTGATGCCCATGGCCACGCCGATGTCGGCGGCCTTGAGGGCGGGCGCGTCGTTGACGCCGTCGCCCGTCATGGAAACGATGCGCCCTCTGCGCTGCCAGGCCTCGACAATGCGGATCTTATGCTCGGGGGAGACGCGCGCGTAGACCGAAACACGCTCCAGCCGCGCGTCCAGGGCGCTGTCGTCCAGTTCATCCAGCTCAACGCCGGAAAGCGCCTCGTCCCCGTCGCGGAAAATGCCGATCTGCCGCGCGATCGCGGTGGCCGTGACCTTGTGGTCGCCCGTAATCATGATGGTGCGCACGCCGCCGCGCGCCGCGTCCGCGACCGCGCGCACCGCCTCGGGGCGCGGCGGGTCGATCATGGAAACCAGGCCGATAAACGTAAAGACGTGTTCGTCCGCCAGCGTCAGCCCGCGCACGGCGTCGAGCGTCCGGCTGGCAAACGCCAGCACGCGCAGCCCCTCCTGCGACAGTTCAAGGTTGACCGCCGCGATTCGCGCCTTCCATTCCTCGGTCATGGGGACCGGACCGGCGGAGGTGAGGACATAGTCCGACCGGTCGAGCAGCACGTCGATCGCGCCCTTGGTATACAGGGTGGGAACGCCCTCGATATCGTGCAGCGTGCTCATCAGCTTGCGGTCGGAGTCGAACGCAAGCTCGGCCAGGCGCGGGTGCTGCTCCCGATAGGCGCTTTCGTCCACGCCGAGGCGGTCCCCGATCATGACCAGCGCGACCTCGGTCGGGTCGCCGATCGCCTCGCCGGTCTGCTCGTCGGTGGTGGCGTCGCTGGCGAGCAGGGCGGCCTTGAGCAGCAGGCGCTGCACGCCGTTGGCAAGGTCGAGGTGCGGTTCGTCCAGCAGCATGTCGTCCGCGTAGATCTTCTGTGGGGTCATCTTGTTCTGGGTCAGTGTGCCGGTTTTATCCGAGCAGATCACGGATACCGCGCCCAGCGTTTCCACTGCCTTGAGCTCCTTGATAATGGCGTTCTGACGGGCCATCTTCTGCGTACCCATGGCCTGCACGATGGTCACGATCGAGCTGAGCGCCTCGGGAATTGCGGCCACGGCCAGCGCGACCGCGAACATCAGCGAATCCAGCACCGCCTGAAAGCCCCAGCCGCCCGCGTGGTACAGCGAAAGCGCGAACACGCCCGCGCAGATCGCCAGGATGATGCCGGCCAGGCGGCGGCTGAAGTCGTCCAGGCTGCGCTGCAGCGGGGTCTTGCGCTCACGGGTCTGGTTCATCAGGGCGGCGATGCGGCCCAGCTCGGTCTGCATGCCGGTCGCGGTGACGACCATGACCGCGCGGCCATAGGTCGCCAGCGAGCCGGAGAACACCATGTTTTTCTGGTCGCCGAGCGCGACCTTGCCGCCGGCAAGCGGGTCGGCGGTCTTTTCCACACCCTCGCTTTCGCCGGTCAGCGAGCTTTCGTTGACCTTGAGCGAAAAATTCTCCAGAATGCGCCCGTCCGCGACGATCATATCGCCGGCCTCCACCTCCACGATATCGCCGGGGACGACCTCGGCGGAGGGGACGACCAGCCGCGCGCCGCCGCGCACGACCTTGGCCGAGGGCGAGGACATGGCCTTGAGGCTTTGCAGGGACTTTTCCGCCTTGCAGTGCTGGACCGTGCCGAGCACGGCGTTCAGAAGCAGCACGGCGAAAATGACGATCGTGCTCTCCGCATTGCCGGACAGCATGGAGATCGCGGCCGCCGCGAGCAGGATAACGACCAACAGGTCCTTAAACTGGGAGAAAAACACCTGCAGGACGGATTTTCCGCGCTCTTCCGCAAGGGTGTTGCGGCCGTACCGCGCAAGGCGCGCGGTGGCCTCGGCGGCGGAAAGGCCGGCGCGGTCGCTGTCCATATCGCTGAGCGCCTGCGCGGCTGCGCGGTCATAGAAAACAGGTTGCATGTAGCCAAAACTCCTTTTTGTCAAAACAGTGGGGATGCGGCGGGGAACGGGATAGTTTGCCACCGGCGGCCGGTTTTTATCTGCGGCGGACCCTGACGCAAATAAAAAAAGACTTTTGAGTAAGCGCTTCGCGGCGTGGAAGCGCTTACTCAAAAGTCTTGTGACCGGCTGTGCCGGCGTCCGCCGCCAGACCGGAAATCCGGACGGGATGTTGACAGCGGAACTTATCCTACTCCCTTTTGAGGATGTAACCATTATAGGGGAGGCGCGCGCGTTTGTCAAGGGGAGCTTGCTGCCGTGTCCTGTCGGAAAAAGCGGCGGCGGGGGAGAAAGCGCGCTTTCTTCCCCCGCCGCCCCGTCTCAGCCGATCATATGGCCGACGCCCTTTGCCGCCTTGTGCATCGCATACTCGGCCTTGTTCGCCGCATGCTGAGCGCTCCGGCGTACCGAGGGGTTCAGCATCGCGCCCGCCGCGACCATGGAGACGACCGCGCCCGCCACCGCGCCGGTCGCAATGCCGGAAATGAAGGGAGATACATGCATAAAAGTCCGCCGCCTTTCATAATTTGATTTGTTTCGGTGCTGCAAGCATAGTATGTCCGGAATGTGCGCAGACTTGCATGTGTGCGGCGGCAACAAAAATTGCATAAAAAAACAAATTTGTTTTGGAGCTTCGGCTGTTTACAAAACCCGCGGCATACGATATAATATATCCAACAATCCGCCTTTAAGGCGCGGCCCGTGAGCCGCCAAGGCAGAAAACAGTGCGTACGCTGTCGGCCGCAGAGTGGGGGACAGGTGTAGCTTGGTACGGCTTTCTGCTTGTGGCGCAGGAGGCTGTTTTTTTACCATTTTTTGAGGGGAGGGCGCAGGATGGCCGGGCAGAAGGCCGTAATTATGGACGCGGACGGCGTGCGCCGCGCGCTGACCCGCATCGCGTTTGAGATCATCGAAAAAAACAAGGGCGCGGAGGACCTGCTGCTCGCCGGGGTGAAAACGCGCGGCGTGTTCCTGGCGCAGCGCATCGCCGCTAAGCTCGGCGAGGTGGAGGGCAAGGCCCCGCCTGTACTCGAGCTGGACGTTACCCCCTGGCGGGACGATAAGCCCCGCGCGGACGGGCCGCTGCCGCCGCCCGACCCCCGCATCGGCGGCGCGACCGTGGTGCTGGTGGACGACGTGCTGTACACCGGCCGCACCGTGCGCGCCGCGATCGAGGCCGTGTCGCACTGCGGGCGCGCGGACCGCATCCAGCTCGCCGTGCTGGTGGACCGCGGCCACCGCGAGCTTCCCATCCGGCCGGACTATATCGGCAAAAACCTGCCCACCGCGCGGGGCGAGCGCGTATGCGTCCGTCTGACCGAGGTGGACGGGGAGGACAACGTTGTGATCCTGGGCAGTGAGTAGAATAACCGCCATGCAGCGATAGAAAGGAAGAACATCTATGTCGATCCAAACATTAGTAGAAAAGATCAAGGAAAAAGGCAACCCCACCGTCGCGGGGCTGGACGCCCGCCTGGAATACATCCCGCAGCACATCGCGGGCCGCAACATGATGCTGCACGGCGAAACGCTGCGCGCGGCGGCGGAGAGCATGGTCGCCTTCAACTGCGGCCTGATTGACGCGCTGTGCGATATCGTACCCGCGGTCAAGCCGCAGGCGGCGTATTACGAGCTTTTAGGCTCGTACGGCGCGATGGCCCTCAAGGAGACCATCGACTACGCGCACGCCAAGGGCATGTACGTCATCGGCGACATCAAGCGCAACGACATCGGCGCGACCGCGACCGCGTATGCCGAGGCCTACCTCGGCAAGACCCGCGTGGGCGACACCGAAATCGCGCCCTACGGCTGCGACAGCGTGACCGTCAACGGCTACCTGGGTACGGACGGGGTCGAGCCTTTCCTCAAGGAGTGCCGCGAGCGGGACAAGAGCCTGTTCCTGCTGGTCAAGACCTCCAACCCCTCCTCGGGCGAGCTGCAGAACCGCGATATGGAGGGCAAGCCGCTTTACGCCCGCATGGCCGAGATGGTGGCCAGGTGGGGCGAGGGGCTGGACACCCCCTGCGGCTACAACCAGGTCGGCGCGGTGGTCGGCGCGACCTGGCCGGAGGAGCAGAAGATCATCCGCGGCCTGCTGCCCAGAAGCTACTTCCTGGTGCCGGGCTACGGCGCGCAGGGCGCGACTGCCAAAGACATCGCAAACGCCTTTAACGACGATGGGCTGGGCGCGATCGTCAACTCCTCGCGCGGCATCATGTGCGCGTGGAAAAAGACCGGCAGAAACGGCGAGGACTACAAGGAAGCCGCCCGCGCGGAGGCCATCCGCATGCGGGATGAGATCGTCGCGGCGATCCGATAAAATCTGATAGGGGGGGATCGGGTACCCCCTATATGATGACGCAAGCGCGGCTTGCGACTGGATTGAATGGAAATTCTGCGAATTTCATATATTTAGGAGCGTGGGAATTTGAAAAAAGCGTATTTACTGCTCGCGGATGGCACCCTGTTCGAGGGGTATTCCGTCGGCTACGAGGGACAGAGCATCGGCGAGGTCGTTTTCAACACCGGCATGGCCGGCTATCAGGAGGTGCTGACCGACCCCTCCTACTACGGCCAGGTCGTCACCATGACCTACCCGCTGATCGGCAACTACGGCATCAATTTTGAGGATTACGAGTCCCGCAAGAGCTGGGTCTCGGGCTTTATCATGCGCGAGATCGCGGAGCATCCCTCCAACTGGCGCTGCCGCCTGACGCTGGACGAATACCTCAAGGAGCAGAAGGTCGTCGGCCTGGCGGGCATCGACACCCGCCGCCTGACCCGCAAGCTGCGCGGCGAGGGCGTCATGAACGGCGTGATCTACACCGAGGGCTTCGAGCCGGACGAGCAGACCGTTGCGGCGATGAAGGCTTACGTCGTCAAAGACGCGGTGAAGGCTGTTACCTGTGAGGAAAGCCGCACCTATCCCGCCGAGGGCGAGCAGAAGTACCGCATCGCGCTGTACGACTACGGCGTGAAGTACAATATCGAGCGCGAGCTGCAAAAGCGCGGCTGCGAGGTCGTCACCATTCCGGCGCTCACCCCGCCCGAGGAGGTCGTGGGCAGGTTTGACGGCGTGATGCTCTCCAACGGCCCCGGGGATCCCGCGGAAAACGTGGAGATTATCGCCAACCTGAAAAAGCTGCTGGAAAGCAATATCCCGATCTTCGGCATCTGCCTGGGCCACCAGCTTTTGAGCCTGGCCATCGGCGCGGAAACCTGCAAGCTCAAGTACGGCCACCGCGGCGTCAACCATCCGGTCAAGGACCTGGACGCGGACCGCACCTATATCACCAGCCAGAACCACGGCTACGCGGTCGTGGGCGAAAGCGTCAATCCGGCGGTCGCCCGCGTGCGCTATGTCAACCTTAACGACGGCACGGTTGAGGGCGTGGAGCACGTCGGCCGGCCGGTGTTCACCGTGCAGTACCATCCCGAGGTCTGCCCGGGGCCGATGGACACCTCGTATCTGTTTGACAAATTCATCGAAAACATCGAAAAAGCGAAAGGGGGCGCTCAGTAATGCCGCTGCGCAAGGATATCCATAAGGTAATGGTGCTGGGCTCCGGCCCGATCGTCATCGGCCAGGCGGCCGAATTCGACTACGCGGGTACGCAGGCCTGCCGCGCGCTGCGCGAGGAAGGCCTCGAGGTCGTGCTCGTCAACTCCAACCCCGCGACCATCATGACCGACAAGGCCATGGCGGACAAGGTCTACATCGAGCCGATGACCGTGGAAGCGGTGCAGGAGATCATCAAAAAGGAGCGTCCGGACTCGCTGCTGCCCAACCTGGGCGGCCAGACCGGCCTCAACCTCGCGATGGAGCTGTGCGAGAGCGGCTTCCTGGACCAGATGGGCGTCAAGCTGCTCGGCGCCAAGCCGGACACCATCGCCAAGGCCGAGGACCGCCAGATGTTCAAGGACACCATGGAAAAGATCGGCGAGCCGTGCATCGCCTCCAAGGTCGTGCATACGGTGGAGGACGCGGTCGAGTTCACCCGCGAGATCGGCCTGCCGGTCATCATCCGTCCGGCGTACACGCTCGGCGGCACGGGCGGCGGCATCGCCTACACCTGGGACGAGCTGCGCGAGATCGCCGCGACCGGCATCATGTACTCCCGCGTGGACGAGATCCTGGTCGAGAAGTGCATCACCGGCTGGAAAGAGATCGAATACGAGGTCATGCGCGACGCCAAGGGCAACGCCATCACCATCTGCAACATGGAAAACGTCGATCCGGTGGGCGTACACACGGGCGACTCGGTGGTCGTCGCGCCCAGCCAGACCCTGTGCGACAAGGAATACCAGATGCTGCGCACCTCCGCGCTCAACATCATCACCGAGTTGGGGATAGAGGGCGGCTGCAACGTGCAGTTCGCGCTGCATCCGACCTCGTTCGAGTACGCGGTCATCGAGGTCAACCCCCGTGTGTCGCGCTCGTCCGCGCTGGCCTCCAAGGCTACCGGCTACCCGATCGCCAAGGTGACGGCCAAGATCGCGGTCGGCTACGGCCTGGACGAGATCGAGAACGCCGTGACCAAAAAGACCAAGGCCTGCTTCGAGCCGACCATCGACTACTGTGTGGTCAAGTTCCCGCGCTGGCCGTTCGACAAGTTCGTGTACGCGGACAATACGCTCGGCACCCAGATGAAGGCCACCGGCGAGGTCATGGCCATCGACAACAGCTTTGAGGGCGCGCTGATGAAGGCCGTGCGCGGCTGCGAGATCAAGCTGGACAGCATGATCGTCCCGCGCATCCGGCAGCAGACCGACGCGGAGGTCAAAAAGGGCGTGGCCCGCACGGACGACCAGCGCCTGTTCCACATCTGCGAGGCGCTGCGCCGCGGCATCATGACCATTGAGGAGATCCACGAGGTCACCACGATGGACACCTTCTTCCTGCACAAGTTCCAGAACATCATCGACACTGAAAAGGCGCTTGCCGCAGCGGACGCGATCGACGCGGCGCTGTACCTGCGCGCCAAAAAGATGGGCTTCCTCGACAAGACGATCGAGCAGCTTTCCGGCAAGGATATTTCCGCGGTAAAGCGCCTGCCGGTCTACAAGATGGTGGACACCTGCGCGGCCGAGTTCGAGGCCGAAACCCCGTACTACTACTCCACCTACGACGAGGAGAGCGAGGTCAAGCCCGCCTCCGGCAAGAAAAAGGTGCTGGTGCTCGGCTCCGGCCCCATCCGCATCGGCCAGGGCATCGAGTTCGACTACTGCTCGGTACATGCGGTCTGGGCGCTGCAAAAGCTCGGCTGCGAGACCGTTATCATCAATAACAATCCGGAGACCGTGTCCACCGACTTCGACACGGCTGACCGCCTGTATTTCGAGCCGCTCACGCCCGAGGACGTGACCGGCGTGGCCGAGGCCGAGAAGCCGGACTTCGCCATCGTGCAGTTCGGCGGGCAGACCGCCATCAACCTGGCCGCGCATATCGAAAAGCTGGGCATCCCGATCCTCGGCACACCCGCATGGAGCATCGACGCGGCCGAGGACCGCGAGAAGTTCGACGTGATCCTGGAGAAGTGCGGCATCCCGCGTCCGGCGGGCCACACGGTTATGACCGAGGAGGAGGCTGTCAAGGCGGCGGACGAGCTGGGCTATCCGGTGCTTGTGCGCCCGTCCTACGTTCTCGGCGGTCAGGGCATGGAGATCGCCTACAAGGAGGAGGACGTGCGCGAGTTCATGCAGGTCATCTCCCGCAACAAGGTCGAAAATCCGGTGCTGGTCGATAAGTACATGATGGGCCGCGAAATTGAGGTTGACGCCATCTGCGACGGCGACGACATCCTCATCCCGGGCATCATGGAGCACTTTGAGCGCGCGGGCGTACACTCGGGCGACTCGATTTCCATTTACCCGTCCATCAACATCGAGGAAAAGCACAAGGAGACCATCATCCGCTACACCGAGGCGCTGGCCAAGAACCTGGCCGTCCTGGGTCTGGTCAACATCCAGTTCGTGCTGTATAACGACGAAGTGTTTGTCATTGAGGTCAACCCGCGCTCCTCGCGCACCGTGCCGTATATCTCCAAGGTCACGGGCGTGCCCATGGTAGACCTGGCCACCCGCTGCATGTTCGGCGAAAAGCTCAAGGACATGAGCTACGGCACCGGCCTGTACCCGGAGAGCGACCACTATGCGGTCAAGGTGCCGGTGTTCTCCTTCCAGAAGCTGCGCGACCTGGACACCCAGCTCGGGCCGGAAATGAAGTCCACCGGCGAGGTGCTGGGCGTGTCCACCTCGTTCCGCGAGGCGCTGCTCAAGGGCCTGACCGGCGCGGGCTTCCAGATGAAGAAAAAGGGCGCGGTACTCATTTCCGTGCGCGATTCGGACAAGCAGGAGGCCATCCGCATCGGCGAGCGGTTCGAGTCCCTCGGCTTTGACATCTACGCCACCAGCGGCACGGCCAACGTCCTCAACCGCCACATGGTTGCAACCAACGCCATCCGCAACGTGGACGAGCCATCCCCCAACATCATCGACCTGATCGAGTCCGGCAAGATCGACTATGTGATTGCCACCTCGGTCAAGGGCCGCCATCCGGAGCTTGGCTCGGTGCATATCCGCCGCACCGCGGTCGAGCGCGCCATCCCCTGCCTGACCTCGATCGACACCGCCTCCGCGCTGCTGCGCTGCCTGGAGGGCGATGTGAAGATCGAAAACTGCGAGATGGTGGATATCAACAAAATCTGAGACTGTATTTGTATGGAAAAAGCACCGGAAACACGGTTTCCGGTGCTTTTGCTTTGCCTGTGGCATCTTTCTCACGGCGCAGGTGCGGCGGACGGCCTGGGTTTGCGGCGCAGGCTGTCGGCAAACAGCCCGATGCCTGCGCAGAGCGCCGTCAGCACCAGCAGGGTTGCCAACCCGCCAAGTTGAATGGTAATCTCCTCAGTACCATACGGGGAGGAGAAATTTTCGTACCCGATATCCATCCACAGCGCGACAGACGGCAGCCAGATGACCGCATATGCCGCGAGCAGGGCCGCACTGACGAGCGGCATGCGGCCGTGCGTCACGCGCCGCAGTATCAGCAGTACCGCCGTCAGCACCAGCAGGACGGCGGCCGCAGCAGTCAGCGCGGCCTGCCCCGCATCCGCAATCGCCTGCCCGAGCGCGTCTTGGTCGGTGAACTCCTCCCCATAGTCCGGCATGATGGCCAACGCGGCCTGCAGACGGTGCCAGCCGACCGCGCCCGCGCCCAGCAGGGCTGGCAGAAGCGGCAAGCCGACCGCGAGCGGTCGGAAACGGGTCTCTCGCTCCATGCGGCGGTAAGAGAACGCGAATACAGCAGTCAGCGCGAGCAGTAGCGGTACAGTAGCCATCGAATAGAACAGCAGCCAGGGATGATGGGAGTCGACATTCACATTCCCTATGCTGATTATGATACGGTAGCGGACGATCAGACCCAGTTCATTGGCGCTCAGCAGCCAGGCCAGCCAGTTGAATACCCACCACAGCAGCAGCTTGACCGCCCACACAATGCCGAACAGCCGGTCGGCCGTGCGTGCGCGGCGGCGGCTGACCGTTGTATCCAGGCCGAGCACCGCAAACCGGTCGCACTGCTTCCCGTGCCATACGCGGCATGTGATATAGGCCACCATCCCGATCACCAGATTGTGTAGCGCGCTCATCTGCCCGAACAGGCTGCCGTAGTACGCGGCCGCGAGGAGCAGCAGCACCGCCGCGAGCAGCAGCTTGTCGTCCACGCTGCCCAGCCGGTCGGCCAGATACGCCTGCGATGCCAGCCGCGCCTCGGGGGGCGGCTCCGCCGGTGCGCCGCTCTCTGATTCGCCGGCGGGCGGCGCCTCGCCCGCCAGCAGCTCGTCCACCGTCAGGCCGAGGATCGCCGCGAGCGGCGGCAGCAGCGTCACCTCGGGGTAGCTTGCGCCGGTATCACATACTTAAAGATATTGGTGTCATTCAATCAATTTTGCCGATGAAGCGGTAGAAGATTTCTACCTCCTGTTCCCGGCTTCCGTCCTCGTTCTTGACCGCCTCATGGACAAGGATTTTTTCAATCAGCGTGTTCAAGAGTTCAGCGGTGAGTTCCGTGGGATTGACGCACTCTTTCATCAAGGCAATCCATTTTTCTGCGTCTGCGGCACTCTGGCTTTCAGCGGCAATAGCAGATTGAAGCTGTTCAATCTTTTCTTCCAGTTCCGCCTGTTCGCTTTGGTACTTCCCGGACAGCATATTGAAGTTGTATTCTGTGATACGCCCCGCCGCCCAGTCCTCATACATCCGGGCAAACAGGGTATCGACCTCGGCTTTCCGCTTCTCCGCTTTTTTCAGTTCAGCAGCCTGTTTTTTTCTTGCGGCGGCCTGTCCTTTGTCATTGGCGTTCAGCAGCCGTTTCAAAAGCTGTTCTTCATCGTGCTGTACCAGCGCCGACCAGTATTGCAGACGGGAGAGGACATAGGCGTAAAGCACATCATAGCGGATGTAGTGCATGGAGCATTGGCGTGTGCCTTGCCCGTTCTTGCTACAATGGTAGTAGCCATAGGGCTTGCTGTTCTGTCTGTTCTCCCCGTAGGCCAGCGACCAGCCGCAGTCCGCACACTTTATCAGCCCCGCAAAAATCTGTGTCGTGCCATTCTTGCGCTCCCTCCGGCGGCTTGCGATCTGCTCCTGTACCTGCCGGAAAACCTGTTCGCTGATAATCGGCTCCTGCGTGTTCTCCACCCGCACCCATTCGCTTTGGGGCTTGCGTATCCTCCGCTTGTTCTTAAAGGAAATATTGGTCTCCCGGTAGTGGATGGTATGGCCGATGTAGGTTTCATCTTTCATAATGCTTTTGACCTGCGCTATCGTCCATGCGTAGCCTTTTTCCTCTGGTGCGCCAGCATAGATATTGGCGAAAGTCCCGTCACGCTGGAAGTTGATAAATCCCGGCGTCGGTACTTTTTCCGCAATCAATATCCTTGTAATGCTGGCCGCCCCTTTGCCGTGAATAGCAAGGTCAAAAATCTTCTCCACGATCCAGCGGGTTTCCTCGTCGATTATCAGCTTGTTCTTGATTTCCGGGTGCTTCTTGTACCCGAGGGGAGCATAGGCGCTGATACGCTGTCCGGCGGCAAACTTTGCCTTGAAAGCAGTTTTTACCTTGCGGCTGGTGTCCTTTGCGAACCATTCGTTGAACAGGTTTTTGAATGGCACAAAATCGGACAGTCCCTTTTCTGTGTCCTCATTCTCCGCAACGGCGATGTACCGCACCCGTTTTTCCGGGAACAGAAATTCCAGATAGTAGTCCATCATCACATGCTCCCGCCCGAAACGGGACAGGTCTTTGGTGACAATGCAGTTTACTTTTCCGGCTTCCACATCGTCCATCATGCGCTGGAAACTCGGACGCTCGAAGTTTGTCCCACTCCACCCATCGTCCACATATTCCCCGACCACATGAAGCCCCTGCTCCCTTGCGTACTGTTGCAGGATTGTCCGCTGCGTTTCAATGCTTACGCTGTCACCATAGCTTTCATCGTCACGGCTTAACCGCATATAAAGAGCCGTGTTGTAAATGGTAGTATTGTAAGGTTGTTTCACCGTAAAAATCCTCCTTCTAAAGAAACAACCCACGCTTACAATACTTTTGCTCTATGGCAATTATATCATAAGCGTGGGCGTGTATCAACGATGGGTCACGAAGAAGCTGCCCTTGCCGCCGTGTGCCGGACGACATCCACAATCAGATCGCCAATCGGACGACCGCCAGCGGCAAAATGTTCGGAGATTTTGATACGGTTTTTCCCACATACAAAATACTGTGTGCCGTTCTCGTCAGTAATGACCTGCCCGGTGTGTATTGTATCAATAATGTCGCTTTCGCTTTTTACCATCCAGTGTCCTCCGTATGATTATTTTTCATCATGCAGCTTGAATTTCTGTTCATAGCGTTTACCTCCCTCTTGTTCGCTGCTGCCGTTTCAGCTCCGCCAGCACTTCCGGCGGGATACGGTCAACCAGCCGCTGTAAATTGTCCAGTTCGCTTTTCAGCTTTGCCCGTTCCATCGTATCTTTCATCTTTCCTTTTTCGCTGGCCTTTGCCCTTGCTTCCAACTTCTCATTCTCCGCCAGCAGGTCATTGATTGTGACCTTGTACTTTTTCAACTGCCCGGAGAAATTCTCCATCTGCGGGAACCACTTTTTCAGCATGGAGAGGGCTTCCTCTTTTTTCTTTCCGGCGTTCAGCGGGTTAATGCCGTCCAGTGTGGCTTCAATGGCTCTTGCCTGCCGGGAGAGGGAAACCGCCTGTTTGAAAAGCCGGGTGGGGATATGCTTCCGGCCTGTCCTGCTGGCGCTCTCCCCACGCTCCAAGTCAGGATATTTCTCCACCATATAGGCGTGAAAATCGTCCTGCCACTTCGTCAGGTTTGCCCGGTTGCCGATAATCTCCTTTGCACACAGGCGGTTGTCCTTTGTCAGCGGAACAAAGGTCAAATGCAGGTGGGGCGTTTTCTCGTCCATGTGTACCACCGCCGACACGATATTTTCCCGTCCTACCCGGCCAATGAGGAAGTCCGCCGCCCTCTGGAAAAACGCCTGTATCTCCTTTGGGGATTTCCCCTTGAAAAACTCCGGGCTGGCAGTTACCAGCGTATCGACAAACCGTGTGCTGTCCTTGCGGGTTCGGCACCCGGCCTGCTCAATCCGGCTCTGAATGAAGTGGTAATAGCGTCCCTCCGGCTTGACGATATGGAAGTTGTATTTGCTCCGGCTTGTGTCAATGTCGGGATTGCTGGCATACTGTTCTTTCTGTCTTTCGTGATGGGCTTCCAGCGGCCTTGCCGGGTTGCCCTTGTGCTTCTCAAACCGTAAAATTGCGTGTTGTGCCATTCTGCTCCTTTCCCCATTCCTTTCCTATCCGGGGTTTTCCACAGGGAAAATCCCGCAGAAAATAGCTCGGATAGGATTGGAATGGATAGAATATAAATCAGTCTTTTTATCTTTGTATTTCTATATACCGTCCGGTTTTCGTACGTCTCAGGAGTGATTTCCGTACTTCATGGGTACGGTTTTCAGTCCTCCGGTGTACCAGAACGGGATTTCTTAAAGTCGGTGTTTGGAACCGCTTCATAGGATTTTGGGAAAATGCGGTTGGGTTTTCCACAGCCCTGCTTCTGGATCTCCACCAGTCCGGCGTATTGCAGTTCCCGCAGGGTATTCACCGCTTTCTGCCGCCCACAATGGAGCAGTGTGACCACTTCACAGATAGGGTAATACAGGAAAATCCGTCCGCAGTCATCCGCCCACCCATTCTTGCGGGATAACTCTGTCCGGCGCAGGATAAAGGCGTACAGAACCTTTGCCTCGTTGGACAGGGGCTTGAATGTGGGGGCTTCAAAGAGAAAATTCGGGAGCCGGGTGAAGCTGAACGCCTTTTCCGGCTGGTGGATATAGATGGTATTTGTCATAGTTCGTTTTGTGGACGGTTAGAAGCCCGTTTTCCGGGGCGGGCGATACTTTATACCACCTGCCCCGGTTTGGGGCTTGCAAAGCCTGATAAATCAAGGCTTTTTTCGCTCCTAACTGTCCACAGCAGACCTCCTTTTCCGTTCACTTTCTGTTTTCTGCCGCCTGTGAACTCTGGCGGCACAGCCGGGGCAGTATTTTGCCCGGTTGGATTTGGGGACGAACACACCGCCGCAGACCGCACAGCGTTTCAAGTCCTTATCCCGGAAAATTTCCGCTTCCAGCGTCCCGTCCAGCGGCAAGACCGCCCAGCGGAACCACTTACAGCAGACCGAGAAAGAAATCGTCTGCGGGCAGGTGCAGGTGTCCCCATCGTCAAGGGCAATGCAGTTGCCGTCCTCACAGCAACAGCACTCCCGGCGTATCAGGGCGCTTGCCCGTTTCCGCTGCGCCGGGGTCATGCGGTAAAGGGAACCGTCCGGCCTGCATTCCAGCGGCGGCAAGTCTTTGTAGGGATTATTTTTCATGCGTTCCCTCCGTTTTGCTTTCCGCTGCCGTTCTCCCCGAAAAGGCTTCCTGCCCCATTCCTGCGGCGTGTTCCGGCGTTGGCACGCTCACCATAACTTCGGGACAACTTGTCCCAAAGTGACCTCTGGACAAAGTGTCCAGAAGTCGGCTCCTTGCGGTGCTTCCCCAGCCGGGGGTATTCCTTTTCGGACGGTCATTCGGTTTTCAAGGTGCTGTCCATCGATGAACTAACCTAAGTCTACACCGAAATGACCGCCCGTCCCGTATATCCGAAAGGTGGGAAATCTGCCTGAAAATCCCCCCATTTCCACGCTCTCGGAATTGTGGTAGAATGGAAGAAACTGAACAGTAAATTTGAAGTTGTGGAGGTAACACATAGATGGATCAAGGTAGAATTATTGTAATCACAGGTTCGCCGGGGACGGGGAAAACTACAACGGCATCTACTGTTGCAAAAGAATCGGATTTGGAAAAATCTGTGCATATGCACACAGATGACTTTTATCATTATTTGAGTAAAGGGGCAATACCACCATATTTGCCAGAATCAAATGAGCAAAATTTGATTGTCATTGAAGCATTTTTAGAAGCCGCGAAGCGATATGCTCGTGGTGGATATGATGTAATTGTAGATGGTATTGTAGGACCGTGGTTTTTAGAGCCGTGGCTCAACATTGTTCAAGAGCATTATGAAGTACACTATATCGTTTTAAGAGCAAGTAAAGAAGAAACTATGAAGAGAGCTATCAAACGCTCAAAGTTAGACAGAGAAACAAATATTGAATTAGTTGAAACGATGTGGGAACAATTTTCCAATTTAGGAATCTATGAATCAAATGTTATTGATACAACTACGCACTCAGTCAAAGATACTGTATCAGCAGTAAAAGAAAAAATTGTAAGGGGTACTGCTTTACTGCTTTAGGCAATTCCAGTTTGTCGAGCAGACAAGGAGGGAGAACATGGAACTATCCATACAAGAACGCCTGAAAGACCTGCGTGTGGAGCGTGGCCTGACGCTGGAGCAGCTTGCGGAAGAAACCCATCTCTCCAAGTCTGCGTTAGGCAGCTATGAGGGGGACAAGTTCAAGGACATCAGCCACTATGCCCTTATCCAGCTGGCAAAGTTTTACGAAGTGTCCGTTGATTATCTGCTGTGCCGTTCTGAAACAAAAAATCACCCAAACGCCGATCTTGCAGACCTGCGTTTGAGTGATGATATGATTGAATTTTTGAAAAGCAGGCTGGTGGATAATGCCCTCCTGTGTGAACTGGCGACGCACCCGGATTTTCCCCGGCTCATGGCTGACCTTGAAATCTATGTAAACGGCATAGCGGCAAAGCAGGTACAGGGGGCAAACGCCATTGTGGACGCTGTGAGCGCAACTATTATGAAGCAGCACAATCCCGGTCTGACCGACCCGCAGTTAAGGCAGCTGATCGCCGCCCACATTGACGATGACAGCTTTTGCCGCCATGTGATACAGCAGGATATAAACAAGATAGCCCTTGACCTGCGGAAAGCCCACAAGGACGATTTTTTCAGTGTCCCGGAGGACAATCCTCTGGAAGATTTCTTGCAGACCGCCGAAGAAGCCGCCAGCCCAAACAGCGACCCGGAACAGGCTGCGATGGCCTTTATCTGCAAGCGGCTCAAACTGAACTATGGGAAGCTGTCGGAGGAGGAAAAGAAATGGCTGAAAAGGATTGCACAGAAGTCGGACTTGCTGAAAAATCCAAACCCGCAGCGGGGAAGAAAATGAGAAATTAGATATGCAAAAAGGAAAAATGAGATTCATTGAAGTAGAAACCAAAAACAGGACGGCGGATTTCATAAATCGGCTGCTGACGGTATGGGAAAGTTCTGTAAGAGCAACACACCTGTTTCTGTCGGACAGTGAAATCAAAAAGATAAAAGAATATGTACCGCAGGCGCTCGCTGGAATTGCGCATTTGATGATCGCAGAAGATGATAGGGGCTGCCCCGGGGCTTTTATGGGGATCAAGGACGGCACCTTGGAAATGCTGTTCATTTCCCCGGAAGAAAGAGGAAAGGGGCTCGGAAAGCGCCTGCTCCAATATGGGATTAAAACCTATGCCGTAGAGCGGGTGGCTGTGAATGAGCAAAACCCACAGGCCAAGGGCTTTTATGAACACATGGGCTTTCAGGTTTATAAAAGGACAGACCTTGACGAACAGGGCAATCCTTATCCGCTTTTATACATGATCCCTAAAGCGTCCAGGACGGAGGCGGTCTGCGAAAGCTTGCTGTCCGTGATGTCGGTAAACGATGCCGAAGCAGGGGTGATCGCAAAAAGAAATGCCAGACACAGGCTGAGTAATCTTTTT